>JAGQQP010000264.1 GCA_020426085.1 Planctomycetaceae bacterium
CCGCAATCATTTCGTTGACAGCCAGTGACCATTTCAGAGCCAGTTGGAGGTCTGGATCACTGGTTTTTTCCACTTCGGCAGCCAGAGTGGGATTGCCCAGCTTGGTTTCCCGCTCAATCCATTCGCGGACTCCCTGCAGCCGGGGGATTTTCACGTTACGAGCGATGACTTCCGGGCGTTCTTCCAGCAGGTCCAGCGCCAGGGTGTAGGAGATAAACCGGTTGGCACCACGCCATTTAGAGTACAGGTTCGTGAATTCAGCAGCTTCCCGGGCATATTTCGAGATGGGTTGCAGGCCAAAATAGTTGATGAAGTTAGGAATAAAACACTCTTTGTGTTTAATTTCCATGGAATCAAAAGCGCAGCCATCTGAGTCAATGCCGATTAAAAACTCACTCTTTTTTTCAAAGCTGGTGTCCAACGGATTATCCGACACAATCTTCTCCCAATTGTTTATTAAAAGTCTGATACAGTGATTCAAAACGGTTGACCGCCGGTCAGGCGGTCAAGGTTCATGCTGACAGATGTTCGATTTATCTGTCAGCCTGCGGTACGTATTTCGGTAATTTCTGATCCGAGAACAGTGGCTGTAACTGAGCCAGTCGCATCCGGCCATTGATCATGGGGATGCTGGGCCAGTCGTTGCCAACCAGTGGTTTACAGTACTTGACGAAGTCGTCTGTCACGTCCATCCCGTCTGCAGTGATCCAGTTCTTGGGGAAGGTGCGTTCGCTGTTGGCGACTTCCGGCAAAGGAACTTTGTCGTAACGGACATTGTATCCAGGTCCCTCTGCCCGCAGGATTGTGGACATGAAACCTGACTCGCCGGCAGCAGCCAGTAAAGCGGCTTTCTGCCCTGCTCCGTAGGCTTCGTCGAGGTCGACCGTGGAAGCATAAGCGATATTATGACGCTGGTCGGTGCCGGGGATATTGGCCCGGGCGGAACCTTTGACGGCCAGTCCACGCTGATTTAATTCGTTGACGAGCAGCTGTGCAACAGTCAGCTGGCTGGAGCTGAACTGTGTATGCCCGAAGGAGTCTTTGGTTTCACCGATGTCACCCAGCGAGAGACCTTCACTGACAACCACGATCAGGCGGCCGTCTTTCTTCAACTGGTCATTGACCTGGGCATGAATCTGCTCAATGCTGACCGGGTTCTCTGCCAGATAAATCTGCATTGGAATTTTACGTTGCGGGTCAGCCAGACGGGCGGCGGCAGGAATGAAGCCGATTTTCCGTCCCATGGCCTGTAGAACCAGTACAGGGTCAGCAGGACAGCTTCCGCGGTTTTCTTCGTTGGCCATCTGGACCATGCTCATCCAGTAACGGGCGGTACTGCCATAACCGGGAGTATGGTCGATCAGTTTGAATTCACTGTCTCCCACATCGTTGTCGATGGTTTTAGGGACTCCGATACCGACGACATCCACACCCCGTTCGGTTGCCATCTGGGCGACTTTGTTTGCGGTGTCCATCGAGTCATTTCCACCGATGTAGCAGAAATAGCCGATGTTATGGGCTTTAAAGACTTCGACGATCCGGTCAAAGTCTTCGTTCTGGTGATCTTTGAGCTTATAGCGACAGGTTCCCACAGAACCAGCGGCAGGCGTGACGCGTAACAAAGCGATCTCTTCCGGAGACTGACCGCTCAAATTAAGCAGTTCTTCTTTCAGAACTCCTTCGATGCCATGCCAGCCCGCGTAGATCGTGCCGATTTCCGGAAGATCCCGGGCTGTTTCGACCAACCCTCTCAGGCTGTTATTGATGACTGGTGAAGGTCCACCAGACTGTGCCACAATCATATTCTTAGGACTTGCCACGTTTTCTCCTCACTCTATTGTTGTCTATTTCGAGATGCTTTGTGACCCACGGGGGTACAGAACATATCCCTCTGTTACTTTGGGGCCCTTGTCTCTCTGTAATGAACCAGATCTGAATTCAGTACCGAGACCGGTATGTATGAATCAATTCGGGCGAGTACGAACGCTTCCCACAAGGTCCAGGGCGATTATTAGAAGGCTGGTGTTGATAAAGTGTTACTCATTAACAGTTTATCGTAAATAATTTCGTTGCCTGAGTTGGCAGGAAAGTAGCCTATGTTCAGTGTGGGTGATTTTGATTTACAGACTCACAAAGACTTGTATCAACTCACTCAGTCGGGATATTACCCGATTTTGTGCTCTAATTCAAAGTATCGCCATGCTGCCAAAGCAGAAAGTTCCGGGAAAGTTTGGCTATGAAAGTTAAATAAATGTCCGGGCCCATCTCCGTGGGTTCACTATTTCTGCGGAGTCAAAGTGATTTTGACCCCCTGTATTTCATAGTCCAGCTTATATGAGCTGAATAGCGCGTCGCAAAACTCCGCGGCGTCCGCATCGACAACCGCAACATCGATCGGTTTCAGCAGGTCGATGCCTGCTTTGGCGAGTTCCTGTTTGTCATATTCGAACTCGATTCCCGACTGCTCCAGTTTCTGCATGATCGCCAATACCGGGACTTTTTTGACCCGCAGAGTGAACTTCCTTCTGCTGAGAGGTACAGTCTCTCCAGCCCCGGGTCGAACAGGCTTCGCTCCCTTTTGGGGATTCAACAGTTGCTCAATCTGTTCATGAACGTCCATCGTAGCCTGCACGGAGAGAAGTTTTCCTGAACTGGTCAGCTCCAGATCCGGAAACTGCTCCTTCAGTTGTCTGATAACCGATTCAAACGATTTGCCTCGCAGGGGATATGTTTTTTTGATCTGAACTTTGTCCGGAATCGCTGTGAGTCGAATGCTGTTTGCCTCCCCTGCCCAGTCATAAGTCAGATCGAATTGAATCAGGATTAGAGAGAGCGATTCATTGGCATTCACAGAGACCAGAGAAAAATTCGACCACAGATCATGGGGAACCAGTTGTTGATTGTCGATTGTGAGCTGGCAGGCTTCAGAGATATGCTTCAGGATTTCAGCCGGGGTATCCAGGTCCTGGAAATGAAAAGTCTGATTTCTGGAAAGCTGAAGTACCCGTGATTTGAGTTCTTTCTGAGAATCGGCCAATTCCTGAAGTTTGTCTGATTTCAGTTGAAGGAGTGTATTCAGATCTGAAACAGCCTTCTCCGGGCCAATAAAAATATTACTGCCGACAGTAATGCATCTGGCTTGTACCAGTTCTGCGATTTGAGTCAGCCCTGCTTCCAGTGTCTGGTTCTGAAGGTCGATTTTCAGTTTACGGGAAGGATCAATCCGTCGATCCAGGATGATAGAGATGTTTTGTGTCTCCCTGATTCTCTGGACGATGGACCGAATTCCCACATTGGACCAGGAGGCGGAGAATGGTTGTGTCAGCGCCTGCCGAAAACTTCGTTCTGAGAGGTAACGTGGGGTTTCCCGATTAAGCAGAACGGGGGACTCTCCAGGATTCTGATTGGCGTATCCCTCCTGGTTTTCTGCGGTTCCGAATAAAAACAGCATCAGGCAGACGATCAGCCAGAATGGAGAGCAGGTCAGCTTTCTCACAGATCGATTCTTTCCCTCTGGTCAGAACAGTTACAGTCAAAGCCGGCTGAAAAACCGGAATCAGGTGCTGGAGTGTGGCCGGGTTCCATGATACCATATGACTACGGGCCTTTCCCGTCCTATTTTATCTATCCGAGATGCGATAGTCTAATGTAAAGAGAGTCAGTGCTATATGCAGAAATTACAGGCAGTTGGAATCGATTTGGGAACTACCTATTCCTGTATTGCTCATCTCAATGAGCATGGGGAGCCGGTTACGATTCCCAATCAGGAAGGAGAGCTATCTACACCTTCCGTCGCCCTGTTTGATGGTGCAGAGGTCATTGTCGGCACGGAGGCATTGCGGCACGCGATTGTCAATCCCCGAAATGTGGTCCAGCACGCCAAGCGTTATCTGGGAAAGCCGAATTTTCGCTGGGAAATTGATGGTCGCTTTTTCACTCCGCGGGATATTTCTGCGTTTGTATTAAAAAAGCTGCTGTCGGCTGCGGAAGAACGAATCGGTCCCGTCGAGTCAGCCGTCATTACGGTGCCCGCTCAGTTCAGTGATCTCCAGCGACAGGAAACGATTGCTGCAGGTAAACAGGCGGGGCTGAAACAAGTCGATCTGATCAATGAACCCGTAGCGGCTGCCTTATGCTACGTGCTGGGATCAGAAGGGATGTGGTTCGCCGAACTCGCCGAAGAGCAGCGCATTCTCGTTTACGATCTGGGAGGTGGTACGTTCGATCTTTCACTGGTCAAATATCAGAAAGATGAAGTCAATGTCATCGCCAGTGGCGGAGATCTGAAGCTGGGAGGCATTGACTGGAACAGTAAACTGCAGGCGGCGATCGCGGAACAGTTTTTAAATGAGTTCGGTATCAATCCTGCGAATGATCCGGAAAGTCTGCAGTATCTGGCGAACGAAGTGGAACAGGCCAAACGCAGTCTGACTGTCCGTCCCAAAACAACGCTGGCCTGTCAGGTGGGCTCACAGCGTAAAACGTATCAGGTGACGCAATCACAGTTCGAGCAACTGACCAAAGGGCTCGTCGATCGGACCACCAGCATCACCAGAGCATTACTAAAAGACAATGGCATGGGCTGGGCTCATGTGGATGTCGTTCTGACAACTGGTGGATCATCCCGTATGCCTATGGTTCGCGACGCCTTAAAGCAGGCAAGCGGAACTACGCCGAATCTGTCCCTGCCTCCCGATCAGTCTATTGCTCATGGAGCCGCCTATTACTCCGGGATGCTGTTGAGCAACCGTGAATATGCCGAATCCATTCTGACGTCAGAAGCCGCCAGTCGCCTGGCAAAAATAAAGCAACACAGTGTGAATGCCCGTTCGCTGGGTTTCCTGGTTCGAGATCAGTCCGGGCAGCAGCGTATCCCCCATTATCTTCTACCTGCGAACTCCCAGCTTCCTGCATCGGTCAAGCATACGTATGGAACTGTTTCCCCCAATCAGAGACGCGTCCATCTGAAGTTGATCGAAAGTGGTGCCTCTCAGGATGAACCCTTTGTGATACTGGGGAACTGTGTGGTTGATGGCCTCCCCGCCAATTTACCTGTGGATTCAAAAATTGAAGTCTTGATGGAATACGACGCAGAAGCGCGGGTGCATGTTTCGGCCAGGGACTGTACGAGCGGAATAGAAGCGAAGATAGAAATTACCCGTGAACAGAATCTGGTGCAGCAGGCTCCCGAAGGAGCGACACAGGAATTACCGACATCTCAAACACCAGCCGCCGCTGCGGAGCCTTTATTACTTGACGATATTCTGGATCAGGCCGAATCCATCAATCAGCCGCAGCAGAAGAGGCCGGTTCCCGCGTCGCAGCCCATTCCACCACAACCCAAGCCAGCTACCAGAGGACTGGATAGTTCAGAGCGTCCGGTACCGCTGTGCAACCAATGCGGTGAACCGCAACTGGGACCACCCGCCGCCGATTGTCCGACTCCTGAAAAACATGCCAAAGGGGCTCTATCATCGCGACAGCCGCGTACACAGAGAAAAACAAGAGGCCAGCAGACGCCTCAAAGGGGAAAACAGAATTCTCCTCAGGCTACCCGTAAACAGAAAGCAGGCAATCGACGACCTGCAACAAACAGACCGCCGGGAAAGAGTCAAACACAGTCGAAGTCAACCAGTCAAATTGATGCCGCAGAAGACGAATTCTGGGATCTGCTTGAAGATGCCTGAAACTGGTCTGATTCCCAACATTGGTGATTCCAGAACTCAATTAACAACTTAGGATGCAAGAACTCAGATGAAAATTGAACGGATTGAATTGTATCATGTGGCGATGCCACTGATTTATCCCTGGCGGACCGCTTATGGCGAAGATGCTGCCATTCATTCCGTCCTGTGCCGCATGATCAGTGGATCCGTGGAAGGCTGGGGAGAAAGTACCCCGCTGGCTGCTCCCTGCTACAGTCCGGAATGGGCTGGCGGCGTATTTCATACCGTATCGGAATGGCTGGCACCGGCTGTGATCGGCCAGGATTTTGAGAGTGGAGATGCGCTGCAGGAAACGCTGTCACTCTACAAAGGGAATTCGTTTGCCAAAGCCGCTCTGGATAATGCCTGGTGGAGTCTGCACAGCCGCATTTCCGGCGTACCTCTGCACACGGCTCTGGGGGCGACACGCGATGAAGTTCCTGTGGGCGCTGATTTTGGTGTCATGGATCACCTGGATGATCTGATTGAAGCTGTCGGGACCACGGTTGCTGAAAAATTTCCC
>JAGQQP010000265.1 GCA_020426085.1 Planctomycetaceae bacterium
ATTGAACTCCGCGATGATGTCTACGAGGTCGATGAAGTCTGGTCGCGGATCCGGGATAAAATTGATGATGCCCGGGTCGAATTTCCAGCCGGTGCTGAAGAGCCTGATTTTGAAGAACTGGAAGTCAAAGCCTATGCTTTGATCGTGGCGCTGGTGTGGGACAATCCCAATGCAGTCAACTATGCTGTGCTGCGTCGTTCAGCCAAGCAGCTGGAAGATCGACTGCGGGCCATTTCCGGAACAGAAGACATCGATACCTTCGGAGATCCGGATGAAGAGATTGTGGTGGAAGTCCAGCCCGATAAAATTGCTTCGCTGGGATTGAGCGTGACAGAAATTGCGCGGCAGGTGGAATCTTCTGATGCCAAGCTGACTGCCGGCCAGCTGCGTGGCACGAAAAGCGATTTACTGATTGACGTCGACTCCGAACTGGATTCTCTGTCCCGCATCGCCAACACACCGGTGCAATTCGGTTCGGAAGGGCATTCCGTGCAACTGGGAGATATTGCGACCATTCATAAAGGGGTGGCATTGCCGTTGAGCAGTCTGGTGATTGCGGACGGCAAGCCGGCTGTAACGCTGGGAATGTTTGTCCGGGACAGTGTGCGGATCGATCACTGGAGTCAGGCGGCGAAAGCGGCGCTGGCTGAGTTCGAACAGTCGCTGGCAGACGATGTGAGCGTCCAGACGCTGTTCGATCAGAACCGCTATGTCGAGGCACGTCTCAGTGGGCTCGTCTGGAACCTGGTGCTGGGGGGAATGGCGGTGATTGCAGTGATTGTATTCATGATGGGGTGGCGAAATGCGCTGGTGGTGGGAACCGCTTTGCCGCTATCCGCGTTCATGGTGCTGGCGGGACTGCGTTTCCTGGATATTCCTATTCATCAGATGTCGGTCACCGGGTTGATCATCGCGCTGGGATTGCTGATTGACAATGCGATTGTAGTGGTCGATGAAGTCAGGGCCAAATTACACACCGGAATGGCTCCCGAGGATGCCGTAATCTCGACAGTGAAGCATCTGGCGATACCTTTACTGGGGTCGACATTAACGACGGTCCTGGCGTTTGCACCGATCGCGTTAATGCCTGGACCTGCAGGGGAATTTGTCGGCTCGATCGCCATCAGTGTGATTCTGGCGATCTGCAGTTCGTTCTTCCTGGCGATGACGGTGGTCCCTGCGATTGCGGCTCTGTTTGCTGATCCAACTGAAGATCCGGCACACGCACACTGGTGGCAGGTGGGTTTCAGTCATGCTGGTCTACGCGATATGTATCAGAAGTCGCTGGATTTTCTGTTTGCACGTCCCGTACTGGGGGTGGCATTGGGCTGCCTGCTGCCGATCTGTGGCTTTATCGTTGCTGGCTCGCTGCCCGAGCAGTTTTTTCCACCGGCAGACCGCGATCAGGTGAATATTGAACTGGAGCTGAATGCGCATGCTTCACTGGCAGAGACGCGGCAGACCATCGAAACGATTCGACAGGTCGTGCTGGAGCATCCCCAGGTGAAGGGGATCGAATGGTTTCTGGGAGAGAGTGCACCCCAGTTTTATTACAACATCGTTGCCAAACGCGAAAACGCTTCAAATTATGCACAGGCACTCGTACAGTTAAACACTGCCGCGGGGGGCGAAGCGTTGATTCACGAATTGCAGCGGGAGCTGGATCGCAAGGTGCCTCATTCACGTGTGCTGGTGCGTCAGCTGGAGCAAGGGCCTCCCTTCGATGCACCCATTGAAGTCCGCCTGTTCGGACCCGACCTGCATCAGCTCAGTCAGAGTGGGGATGAACTGCGGACGATCTTGAGTCGCACGACGAATGTATTACATCACAAGGCGGAACTCGCCGATCCCCTGCCGAAACTGACTTTAAAGATCGACGAAGAACAGGCGCGACTGGCAGGGCTGGATCATGCGGAAATCTCGAACCAGTTGAATGCCGCTCTGGAAGGCTCCCTGGGGGGGAGTATCCTCGAAGAGACTGAAGAACTGCCCGTACGAATCCGCGTTCCACAGGCGCGGAGGGGGGCGATCAACGAGATTGCTTCACTGCAACTGATCTCCAGTAAAAAGAGCGAAGACGGACAGCCTCAGTTTGTGCCGTTAACGGCGATTGCCAAAGTCAAAATGTCCTCTGAAGTCGCCGCCATTTCACACTTCAATGGTGAGCGGATGAATGAAGTGCAGGCTTATCTGAAAGCGGGGGTTCTGCCTGCTGAGGCTCTCGCAGAATTTCAGTCGAAAATGAAACAGGCCGGATTTGAACTGCCGCCCGGCTATCGACTGGAGTGGGGGGGAGAAGCATCCAAGCGGGATGATGCCGTTGGTAATCTGATGGCAAATGTCGGCGTACTGATGGTCCTGATGGTGGCGACGCTGGTGTTGTCTTTCTCTTCCTTTCGCGTAGCAGCGCTGGTGGGAACGGTTGGTATCCTTTCCATTGGTCTGGGGCTGGGGATGCTCTGGCTGTTCGGATTTCCCTTTGGTTTTATGGCGATTGTCGGTTCGATGGGACTGGCGGGGGTCGCGATTAACGATGCGATTGTGGTGCTGGCTGAACTGCGAGCCAACCCCGAAGCCCGCAAAGGGAACCGGATCGTAGTCCGCGATGTTGTATTGCGTTCGACACGGCATGTGGTCGCCACTTCACTCACAACGGTCGCCGGTTTTGCACCGCTGGTTATTGCGGGAGGCGGTTTCTGGCCTCCGCTGGCGATTACGATTGCCGGTGGTGTCGGCGGCGCGACGCTGCTGGCGCTCTACTATATTCCCTCGGCTTACATTCTGGTGATGTGCCGCCAGTGTCCGCTTCGCGCGACAGCCAGTGAACCGGCGCAGGCAGACAGCGAGGCAACCCTGTTCTCAAAACTGAAAGACCGTTTGCCGGTATTACGCTGAAAAAATGATGGACGCGAAAACATTCAATTCTGTATCATGGAGCGGTAATGATTAATTTCGATCACGTTTCATTTCATGGAAAGATTGTCAGGTGTTCTCATGCGTATTTTCATGTTTTGTTTTGCAGTATTCGTGCTGACTTATGTCTGTCATTCAGAACTTATTGCAGAAGAACCGCATGTTCTTAAGCAGGTGGTTGCTGTCGAAAATGTTTGTGCCTGGCCTAATCTGACGTTGCTGCCGGACGGAACAATCATCGCAGTCTTTCACAATCAGCCCAGTCACGGACAGCAGGAGGGAGATGTTGACTGCTGGGCCAGTCCTGATGGCATAAACTGGGAGAAACGCAGCACAGTAACACAGCATGAGCCAAACACTGTGAGAATGAATCATGCGACGGGACTGGCGAAGAATGGCGATCTGATTGTGCTTTGTTCCGGTTGGAGTAATCTCAAACAGTCCGAGCGCCCTAAACAAGCGGCATTCCGAGATGATATCTTGCGAAGCTGGGTGCTGCGGTCCAGTGACGGGGGACGCACATGGACGAAAACGGAAGCTTTTCCTCCAGCAGAAGCAGGCTGGTCTGAATATATCCCCTTCGGTGATATCTGGGTCGGCGCAGATGGTGCATTGCACGTCTCCTGTTATCAGGGGGAATTTAAAGATCCCCGCCAGTCAACCAGAACGAAAGGCTGGAAATCATCACATTTAAAAAGCGACGATGACGGCCGAACCTGGAGTGTAGTTTCCGTGATTGGTCCGGCACACAATGAAACGGACTTGTTTTATCTGGGTGGTAAAAACTGGCTGGCGGCAGCGCGCATCGACAAAATGGAACTGATTCGCAGCACTGATAACGGAGTGACCTGGCAGAAACCGCAACCTGTGACCGGACGCAATGAAATCAACGGACACCTGACCCGTTTGAAAGACGGACGCCTGCTGCTCAGTTACGGCATTCGTGTGAACGGAGAGCGGGGTGTTTGCGCGAAACTCAGTAGCGATGAAGGACAAACCTGGAGTGAACCGCTCCGGATCTCTCATACAGCTGATGGCGGTGATTGCGGTTATCCATCCAGTATCCAGAAGGAAAACGGTGAGATTGTGACAGCCTGGTATTCCAGTGACTCGCCACAACATAGAGGATATCATCTTGGCGTGACGGTCTGGAAAGTGCCTGATGTAAACTCGAAATAAACAGACAAGCGGACCTTTGTTTGCGATTCCAGTCTGTCACAACAGAAACTTTTCTGGCATCGATTGTGAGCTTCCGAAGGCTTACTCTCCGTCTACAAATTCATTTCTTTTAAGTTAACTTTCCAAACGAACTCTTCACAAAAAATTCAAAAATTGCTTTCCAAAAATCCTGGCAACTTTGTATTGTCTAAGCTTGAGTCAGTTCCTGATTGCGAATTTCTTCGTCGCGTTTATCTGCTTCTATTCTGATTGTGTCTTAAAGATTGCATGTCAAGCCTCGAGAGATGCAGTCGATCTTCATACGAAAGCGCTTGTAATGGATTCCTCTCATCCAAGTGAGGAGTTGACGGTTCAGGATCCGTCGACTAATTCCTCATCTGCGACTGCTTCAACTGATAAGCCATCACAGCCGGCATTACTGTTAATTGCCTTTTCAGGTCTGTTGTTCGCTGGCTGGTACGCGTGGGTCAATCAGGTCTATTTTCTGGCGTTCTGGCAGAATCGTCCTGTGGCCTCTCTGACACACAAACCTGAGTTCAATGTGGATGGTCTGATACTGTCACGCGATGAAATTATCAGCGCACACATTCCTAAAGATGGAATACCCGCTTTAACGGTTCCTGACTTTGTTCAAGTCAAAGAAGCGACGTTTATGAAACCAGATGATCGTGTGGCGGGAGTCTGTTTTGAAGGCGAAGCCCGAGCTTATCCACTTAAAATCCTGGACTGGCACGAAGTCGTGAATGACCAGATTGGAGAGACGTCATTCATCGTGACCTATTGTCCTTTGAGTGATTCACTGGCAGTTTATAATGGACAGGGACCTGGCGGAAAAATTGAGTTCGGAATCTCGGGTTATCTTTTTAATAGTAATCAACTGTTGTATGACCGTACCGGATCCGGCGAGAGAGATGGGCTCTGGTCGCAGATGATGTCTCAGGCAATTTGTGGCCCGCGAGTACAGGAAACGCTCATGTCTTTGCCGGTAGAACTGACGACATGGCAAGACTGGCAGCAACGCTACCCCGATACGAAGGTCCTTTCAAAGGAGACCGGTTTTCCCTTTGAGTATCAATCGGGAACTTACGCCGAGTATCTGGAGAATGACAGATTGCTGTTTGAAGTCAGCAGGCAGGATCTCCGCCTTCCGAAAAAAACACCACTACTGGGGATCTGGGCAGGAGACCGAAAACGGGCTTATCCCGTGACCGCTTATCAACACCTGAAAGAAGTAACAGAGTGGGAAGAGGAACTGAATGGGAAAAAATTCACACTGGCGTATCACCCGGAAGCAAAATCATTGCGAGTCGTGAAGTCGGAGGCAGGACTCAACTGGATGTATGCCCTGTGGTTTGCCTGGTATGCTTTTTACCCCGATACAGAGGTCTATCCCGAATCAGAATATGCTGTTGCGAATGAAGTAGAAAAGCCGGCTCTTAAACTCCTCGCGGATTGAGAGTGTGCTGCTGAAACAGCATCACGAACTCCCTCTGGTCACTGATTTTGAATGACCAGAGGGAAACATGAAAGAGCGGTATTATTTCTTGAGATTGACGCGAACCAGTTCCTTGTCGTTTCGGGCGAAGAGAGACTGATTGGCGAACGCCGGATGACTCCAGACAACGGGGCGTCCGAACGCTTCATTGGTTGGTTCCAGCACATGGAAACGGCTGATTTCTTTGTAACCTTCCGGAGTGAGATCAGCGAGAATCAGATCTCCTTTTTCCGTGAACAGGAAAAAATGCGCATCATGTTTCACAATAAAGGCGGTTGCATGTCGATCGCGTCGGCCTGCATTAGTGACGTCTTTGGTTGACCAGCGTCGACTGCCATCTTTCAGATTGACGGCCACAAAATCACCCGACTGAATATTGCTGCCATAAACGGTATCGCCAACGATATAGGGAGTGCTGTTGCAACAGAATAGAGCGGAACGCGATTTCCCTTTCCAGACGACTTCTGCAGCAGGTTGTTCGTCTCCCTTAAGTTTGATCCAGGCGGCTTCGTCACCGATCGCAGAGACATAGAGAAAGTCTCCCTGTTGTCGGGGGACTGTCACAGACATTCCATAACCGGGTTTGAGGGGGAGTGACCAGTAGACTTTGCCGGTTTTGGGATTCAACGAGTTTAA
>JAGQQP010000266.1 GCA_020426085.1 Planctomycetaceae bacterium
CAGCAGGGCAGCTCCGCCCACCAGAACCATGCCGGCCGTCATTCTCATGGGCAGAGGCATGGCCCGCATCCGCTGTCGGGCACGGGCGGTCAATGTCTGCGGCTCCGCGTGTTCGTCACCGCCGTGAGCCAGGTGACAGGGCAGAATGAACGTACTTTCAAACAGCGAAATCAGCAGCATGGCGATCACGGCGATTGGCAGCACGGCAATGAATTTGCCCATGATGCCGACAACAAACAGCAGTGGCAGGAAGGCGATGACGGTGGTGCTGACCGAAGCGGCGATGGAAGGGAGCACCTCCATGGTGCCTTCAATGGCTGCTTTGAGGGGCGGCTTGCCCAGCTGCCGGTGTGCGTAAATATTCTCGCCGATGACGATCGCATCATCGACCAGAATGCCCAGGGCCATCAGGAAACCGAAGGTGGAGAGCATGTTGAGCGTCTGGCCCATGGCCAGCAGCACGACGCAGGCTCCCAGAATCGAAAAGGGAACTCCCATTGCCACCCAGAAGGCCAGCCGCAGTTCGAGGAACACGGCCAGCACAAAGAACACGAGCACCAGCCCGAGGATGCCGTTCTCCGCCAGCAGTTCCAGCCGGTCGCGAACGTCGATGGATTCATCGCCCCAGACCATCAGCCGGTAACCTTCCGGCAGTTTCTTCTGCTCCACAAATTTCCGCACGGCGGCCGTCATCTCCAGAACATCCTCTCGGGACGTCCGGTCAATGGAGATGATCTGGGCGGGCTGACCGTTGACCCACGACTGGGCGGCGGAGTCATCGAACCCGTCCTCCACGCTGCCGAGGTCACCTACCGTGAGGACGGTTCCGTCGGGCCGGCTCAGCAGAGGGAGCCGGGTGAGCCCTTCCCCCGAGACATGCTTGTGCCGGCCTTTGACCAGCACTTCGCCAGCGTCCGTCCGAATCGTACCGCCGGGCAGTTCGAGGTTTTCACGGCGAACGATATCGGCAATCTGCCGCAGCGTGAGGCCGTGTCGACGGAGGGTCTCTTCGGGAATTTCGATATCGATCTGGTACTGGCGGGACGCGACCAGTTCGGCCTGAGAGACCTGCGGCAGCCGGGTAATGTCATCGCGGACCTGCTCGGCCAGTTCGCGCAGTTTCCACTCGGCCTGCGGACTGTCCACATCGGGGCCGAGGACCCCCACGCGGATGGCCTGCCGCCGCATGGTGACCTGCTCCACATTGGGATCTTCTGCCAGCTCCGGAAAACTGGGGATGCGATCGATTTCGGAGCGAACCTCGTTCAGAATTTTCTGCACATCGGGAACATCCGCCCTTAATTCCAGAACAATCGACCCCGACCCTTCATTGGCAATCGATGTCATTTTTTTGATACCATCAATCGCGCGAACGGCCTCTTCCATTTTCTGGCAGATGCCTTCTTCGACTTCATCGGGACTGGCACCAGGGTATGGCACTGAGACCAGAATGATTTCCAGTTCAAATTCCGGAAATACTTCACGCCGCATCATCATCAGAGAAACCAGGCCGACCCCCAGCACGGTCACCATCAGTGTGTTCATCGCGGGGGAGTTATTGATGGCCCATTTGATGATTGACCTCATTCTGAGTCTCCCTCACTCACCGGCATGCCTTCATTCGCTGTGCTGAGTGGCGAGATCACAACACGGTCTCCCGGTTTCAACCCCGATGCGCCCTGTTCCACCAGCATCTGATCGCCGCTGATGTCGACCACACGGACTTTCTCGGAATGCAGTTTGCCGTCGCGGACGACCCAGACCAGATTTCCCGGACGAATGGCCATCTCGGGAATTTCTAACAGGGAAACATTTCCCTTGAGAGGAATGTCAATCACGACAAACATTCCGCGTGTCAGCGGAGGAGCTCCTACAACCTGACTGGTTGGTTGACCATTTACCAGAATGGCAGAGGGCCTCGGGTCAGAGACGACAATACGACAGGGCACCGTTCTCGTTTTTTCATCCAGTCCGATCCCGTCGAAGCGGGACAGTTCACCATCCCAGATAAATTTGCGTCCCCCCAGTTCGTAAGACACTTTGACGGGCAGTTGTGGCAGTTGATATCCCAGATCATGTCGATTGGGCTGATCCGAGAGTTTTTTATTCCCCTGAGCCGATTGAGCTGCATGCTGCCAGAGCAGATAGAGTTCTTCCATCCGCAAATCGATGCTTACTTCAACAGCAGAAGTATCTTCAATGGTCACCAGCGGATCTCCGACTTTGACATAACCATCTTTTTCGACGGAGTCCTCAACGATGACCCCATTAATCGGTGAATAGATCCGGGTGCGGCTGAGATCCAGTTTGGCACGAGACAGCTGCACGCCTACCAGATCGCGGGCATGCATCATACGCTGCCGTTTGGATCGCAGCAGGTCGGCTTCATTGGTAAGTTTCTGCAGAGCATTGCGCGCCGCCAGTTCACTCCGTTTGGCTTCTTCAAATTCGGTATCGGAAACCACATTTCTGGTTCTCAATTTTTCTACGCGATTTAACTGAGATTTCTGCAGACGCACTTCCTCATGTGCCAGATCAATCATCGCTTTAGAGTTATCGATCTCGACTTCCAGTTCGTCGATGGCATCCTGGGCTTGAGCATGCTCCTGAGTCAGTCGCTTGACCTCAAGCTCGTAGTTTTCAGGATCAATCTGGATTAATAGATTTTCTGTCCCCTCTGCCGCTCGCTCCTTGTCAGTCGCTTTATGAACCAGATTTCCGACCTTACATCCATCGCGAGTCAGGATCACCCTGCCTGCGACTTCCGCCGCCAGCTTCACTTCGCGGGAAGGAACCACCGATCCATCCACGGTGACGGAGAACCCGGAATCAGTCAGTGTCACAGGCTGAGTTAAAACCAGCGGTGCATTCTGGGACAGAAGCTTCTGAGTCTGTTCCGGTTCTTTTTTCATCGCCATCAAGACGACCAGGCTGCCGCCACCTGCGGCTAAAATGAACACCGGAAGCATGAAATGCTTCAGCTTCTTATAAAAGCTGCCTGATTTCTTAGTTTTGAAGTCTGACATGATTTTTTTCTATCGTGAATTGCATCACAAATGAAATTGACAGTGAAACGCGGAACGTCAATTCCAGTCGCCTGACATTAATACTTTGATTCAGAGAATTCCGTTTTAAATTCGACTCAGTTTTTATTACTTGTTTTCCGATTGTGCATCGGCTCGGTTCAGATCTGGTTAAGTGATGAAGAAGATTCCATTTCTGAAGAGAGGTATTCGTGTTTCAGATTTTTGATTGCTGACAGAGAAAACTGCAGAATATGTTCAATAATTTGTTCGGTATTGTAATGCGTTTTCTGTTCTTCCTCTCCAAGCATCAAAGTCACCAGACTGCCTGACACACGATAGAACTGACATTGAGCGGCGATACTGAAGATACACTGCATCCGCCGGTAGTCTGGAACTTCATCTCCCAGAATCTCCAGCAGGATTTTGTCGGCAATGTTTACAAACGGTCGGAACAGTTCCTGGACCAGATGATCACAGGCCCGTGTCGGCCTGAGTACTTCGCGCATAATCAGATGATTGCTCCAGGAAAGTTCTCCCGTTCCCAACATGCGTCTCACCAGTGTTATGACCCAATCCTCTAATTTTTGTTCAGGGGGAGTATGCTCATTCCATTCCGGTAAAGGTGCCCGGGAAACGCCCATCGGCTTTGCCAGACAGATGACTTCCAGGTAAAGCTGCTCTTTATCGCCAAAATAATAATTGACACTCGCCACATTGACATCCGCTTTCTGACAGATTTCACGAACCGTTGCCTTCTCAAATCCTTTTTCTGAGAAAACAGGTCCTGCCACCTCCAGCAGTTTTTCACGGACATTAATAGTAGACATGAGTGGTGACATTCCAGTTCTTTGTAGCGCTGACAGGTCAATCTGACAATCGAATGATTTGAGACTGGTTGGTAGAATCGTTAAACTCGCGGTTTTAAACAATTGTATTAAACACGTGTTTAAATTCAAACAGAATTTTTGAAATTGAAACAACAGCTACTTAAACCATTGTTTATAAAACACTTATGAAACAATGCTGCAATCAGAGTGTGTCCGGGACTTTTGAGTGGAATTCACTTCTCAACGGCGAATCCTGGCCGAATTCAGCATTTCAGACCCTGCTTCGATCAACTGGCGGCTCGATCAACTGGCAAAGCGCTCGGGACCTTCTTCGCGGATATCAAACCGCTCAAACCCGGATTCATCAAGCCGCTGCCTGAGAAGTTCTCTCCACAGATGCTGGGGAAGTCCGTTCAAAATCCCGTACAGGACCATCCCGATGGTGAGACTGGCGACTTCGACGACGCACATCGGCAGCGAAAATTGCCTTAAATCAGCGAAGATTTCCTCGGCACTGCAATATTCACCAAACTTCTGATCATGGTACATAAATTCCACGCCAGAGAAATCTTTGCTCCATTCATAGTCGAACGGACCAAACTCTCTTCTACGATGGAGAACCCAGAAGCGGGTTCCCTCAAAACGTATTCCGTGGGTACCTTCCAAAAGTAATGTTCCTGAAAAAAGAGACTGGTACTCCTGAGTGCCATGAGTGTATGAGACCTCTCATCAACCAGATGGAAACAAAATGGACTGATTAAATCATACGTAATGATCCCACTTTTGCGAAGTCCGTTTTTGAACCTGAGTGGCGGCTTTGCTGTCCATTTAACTCATTCGCAGTCCATGATTTCAGGTTGACTCTCTGGAAAGTCTTAAAAAACAAGTACCATAAGTCGATATCTGAACAGAACTTGCTATCATCGTTCTTAATCAGAACTTTTTCTCAATCCCATTCAATCCCCTGGCTCCATGAAACACACAGATCCGTATATTACCGCAGTTGAAGTCGTCCGCAGATTACGAGACGCCGGCTTCCAGGCCTTATGGGCAGGCGGCTGCGTACGTGATCTTCTGCTGCAGAAAGAACCCAAAGATTTCGACGTCGCCACAAATGCGCTCCCGGAGGAAGTACGCACCCTGTTTGGTAAACGTCACACACTGGCAGTCGGTGCCAGCTTTGGAGTCATCATCGTTCGCGGACACCAGCCGGACTGTGATGTGGAGGTCGCCACGTTCCGCAGTGAAGGCCCTTACCTGGATGGCAGGCGCCCTGAACATGTGAAATTCACGACAGCGGAAGAAGATGCCCAGCGCCGGGATTTCACCATCAACGGCATGTTTTACGACCCCATCAATGACTCGATCTTCGATTATGTAGGAGGGAAAGCGGATCTCAACCAGCACATCATACGTGCGATCGGTAATCCTCTGGAACGCATGCAGGAAGATAAACTCCGCCTGCTCCGCGCCATTCGGTTTGCAGCCACGCTCCACTTTCAGCTGGAAGAAACGACGCGCCAGGCAGTTCAAACGATGGCAGATCAGATCAATGTCGTCAGTCCCGAACGGATTGCCGATGAGCTGCGCAAGATGCTGGTTCACCCCTCTCGCAGCCAGGCGATTGCCCTCGTACACGAAACGGGTCTGCTCAAACAGATTCTGCCGGAACTGGCTCCACTCTGGGAATCGACAGAACACCAGAACCTCTGGCCGCTGACACTCGACCGATTGAAACGGGTGAACACACACAGCTTTGAAACCGCTTTCGCGACGCTCCTGCTGGATTTACCCGCTGCCGGCCCCGATGCGAGACTGGAGGAACTCTATGAGATCTGTAAACGTCTGCGGTTTTCCAACCAGTCCCTGAATCTGGTCCACTGGCTGGTTCAGCAGCGAAACAGCCTGGAAAAGGCCCCGAACATGAAGCTGTCTCAACTCAAACGCCTGTTGGCCCACGCGGATTGTCCGCATCTGTTTGAACTGGTTGCCGCCGATTTAAGTTCTCGAAATCTACCACTGGACGACCTTGAATTTTGCCGTCAGTATCGTGATCATACTCCCAGAGAGGTCTTGAATCCCTCTCCTCTGATCTCAGGTAATGATCTGATTGACCTGGGCATCAAAACGGGTCCTCAATTCAAAAAGCTGCTGACGCAGGTTCAAGACGCCCAGCTGGAAGAACAGATTCACACACAGGATGAAGCATTGGCGCTGTTACGCCGGATCCTTCAGAAATAAATATCGTATTCAAAATTTCACTCACAGTCGTTCGTTAAGGTTTTCTCATGTCTGATTTAGTTCGTATCG
>JAGQQP010000267.1 GCA_020426085.1 Planctomycetaceae bacterium
GTCCCCGCTGATCTGAAACGGACCGGATCCCGGTCCCAGGTAAGTCGGACCGGCAATCTGAAAGCTGTCATAATTCGTAATCGCATTCACGCCAATATAATTGGGGAGCACATTGTTCGAATCACGACGGAGAAAATTGGCAACCGACATGAAGTCAGGCAGCTTGGGTTTGCGTTTATCAATGCGATCCGGATCGCCTCCCAGTACCTGTAGCGAACCGGCGGGGTGTCCTCCTCCGGTATGGGTGATGGAACGCAGAACCGTAAATTTATCCGAAATCTGTGCATGCCGGGGAAGCAGCTCACTGAGAATCAGGCCCTCTGTTTTTGTCGCGATCGGTGAAAACGGACCGCGATAATCGGAAGCCACTTCCGGTTTGGGATCGTAGGTATCCAGATGGCTGACACCGCCACGGCACCAGACCAGAATCACCGCCGTCCGCTCTTTTTTCGGTGTGGCGGGAGCTTTCTCTGTGATTCAGCGGCCGCCTGCAGTTGATACAATCCGGGTAGAGACAGGCTGCTGAATCCCCCCAGACCGATTCTCATGAACTCGCGCCGGGATGCGCCTGTTGACCGCTGACGGGGCTGCCGTCTATTCAATTGCTGTTTCATCTCAATGCCTGAATGAGGTCCGAAATCGATTTTTGGACTGAGCGCGGAATTTCCTCTGGTTATATATATCGGCAGTATACCATGCGATTCCCTGCTCTGTCTAATCGAATGAGTAATACTTACTATCAAGTTTACTAATACAAGGGTCCAAAGAGGGCTGCTCGTGTCCCTTTTCCAAAGTATCAGCGGCTGAAAAATTCCATCTGTCCAGCATAAAAGGCAAAACCACTTGTATTCCCGAAATGATTAATCAAAAAACGCCGTTCCCGAAAAAGAGAACGGCGTTTCAGTCAAACATCTCACGTGAAATCGACTCTAGTGAGCGTGTTTTTCATCATGCCCATGATCGTGGTCGTGTTCATGATCGTGGGCATCAATCTCGCCGGTAAACGATTTGCCGTCAATCTCCAGAACCAGTCGGGCAGTCGTGCCTTTCTCATCTAACAGTTCACCCAGAGCTTTATCCTGAGTGGTGAATTTGGAAGACTTCCCTTCCGTATCCCCCTGCTCGGGAGCAGCGGCCAGCGTAAACTGCTGTCCTTTGCCATCGTGTTTGACATTGACCAGCACACTTTCTGCTGCAATGGGAACACTGGCTTTGGCAGCACCATCGAGAATATAAATCGTGATCGCGCCGCTTTTTTCATCGTGCACGAGTTCCGCATGATAAGCTTCTTTCCCCAGTTCAATTAAAGAACCGTGATGAGGGCCTTCACTGGGATGATCATGGTCGTGATCATGTTCTTCCATGGTCACATCTTCCGGAGCCGCTTCGTCAAACGATTTCGTCCCCTGCTCTGCACCGGAATCGCACCCCACAAAGGTCAATCCCAGCACACAGAGTCCTACCGTCAATAAATCTGCAAATCTGTTCTTCATCGTTTCAATCCTTTTCAATAAATCTAATACATGCTGTAACATGCAACTCGTTTCAATCAGGTTTTCATTTTCTCCCGTTCACGCGACGGTAGTTGTCTCTTCTTCCCGCTCCTCGATCAGCGGTATCTCTTCATTCGTGTCTGCCACAATCCGTGCACCGGCTGTGCGACCGTAGCTCCAGAACAATGCAGGACGAATGAAGAATTCCAGAATCGTACTGCTTAACAGGCCGCCGATGATGACGGTGGCGACGGGATACAGAATTTCCTTACCGGCTTCCCCCTGCGACATCGCCAGAGGTACCAGTCCAATCCCGGAGGTCAACGCCGTCATCAATACCGGCGCCAGTCGCTCCTGCCCGGCTCTGACAATCATTTCCCGCGTCCAGCCTTCTCCCTCGTATGTCACCAGATGGAGGTAATGGTTTAACAATAGAATTCCGTTACGAGACGCGATGCCTCCCAGGGAAATGAAACCGACCATCGCGGCAATCGTCAGTGTCTGCCCGGTCACAACCAGGGCAATCACCGAACCAATGAACGCCATCGGCAACGCGGCCATCACCTGTAATGAAAAGTTTGCGGAACGGAACATTGTGAACAGGACCAGGAAAACTCCCAGCATCGAAACCAGAAACAGTGCCGAAATCATCCGCGAAGCCGACTGCTGACTTTCAAACTGACCACTATATTCCACGAAGTAACCTGCGGGCAGCGCCTCAATGATGGGTCTCTGCTTCGCCTGGATCTCATTCACTACATCGACCAGTCCACGCCCTGTCACATTACATTGCACGATGATTCGTTTCTGGACTTTTTCCCGATTGATCGTGTTCGGCCCTGATGAGACAGAAATGTCTGCGACAGATGAAAGCGGCGTGGTGCCTCCATTCGGGAGATCAATCGACAACCGCTCAAGTGCCTGCCGATCTTCACGGTAGCGTTCATCCATGCGGATCAGCAAGTCGAAAGTACGCTGCCCCTGTAACACCTGTGAAACAACCATTCCATTCATCGCCGTTTCCACATACTCATTCACGTACGCGGGAGTTAAACCATAGAGCTTCAATTTATCCCGGTTCAATTTGATCTGCAGTTGCGGGATTTCGACCTGAGGCTCAACCAGAACATCGGTGACGCCGGGCACACTCTGCATCGCCGCTTCCATCTTCCTGGCGGTATTACGTAATACAGTCAGATTTTCCCCGTAGATTTTAATTCCGACCTGAGCTTTCACCCCGGAAATCATATGGGAAATCAGATGGGCCAAAGGCTGTTCCACCGAAATCACGATCCCAGGAATCGCTTCCATCGAAGTCCGGATATCGTCGAGCACCTGTTCGCGGCTGCGTTCCGATCCGGGATCAAACGAAATGATATATTCTGAAACATTCACCCCCTCGGCATGTTCGTCCAGTTCTGCCCGTCCGGTTCTGCGGGAGAAAGCTTCTACCCCTTTGATTTTCTTCAACCGATCCATCACGGTTTTTGATATCTCATTCGATTTTTTCAGTGAAGTTCCCGGCGGTAACACCACATTCAACTGCGCAACCCCTTCATTGAAAGGGGGCAGAAAATCTCGATCGAGTTGAATCAGGAACAGTCCGGCAACAAACACACCGATGATTCCCGCAATCAGCATCGGACCGGAAAAACGAATACTGAAACTGATCACATACCCGGCAATCCATTTCAGAAACCGCAGGAGCGGGCCATCCTGATGACCGTGTTGTTCGGATGATGCTCTTTTCTCGGAATCGACCGGTGTTCCGAATTTTTTCCCCAGCAGCCAGTAGGAAAGGACCGGCGTCAGTGTCAGAGAAACCAGCAGTGAAGACAGAATCGAAACGATGTAGGCCACTCCCAGCGGGGCAAACAAGCGACCTTCCATACCCGATAATGCAAACAGAGGCAGAAAGACCAGCACCACAATCGCAGTTCCAAAGACGATGGAATTACGAATTTCACAACTCGCCTGAAACACAACCAGCAGTGTGTGTTTGGGATGTTCTGCGTAACGGTTTTCCTGCAGACGGCGGAAAATATTTTCCACATCCACAATCGCATCGTCCACGAGTTCACCAATGGCGACCGCGAGCCCCCCTAATGTCATGGTATTTATAGATAAACCAAATATCGCAAAAATGATAGCGGTGATCGCAATGGAGAGGGGAATTGCAGTCAGCGTGATAAACGTTGTGCGAAAATTCATCAGGAACAGAAACAGAATGATGACCACCAGAATCCCGCCATCTACCAGCGCGTCAATCACATTTTCTATTGAGCGGTCAATAAAAGATTTCTGTGAATACAGCTCGGGTTGAATGCGGATGTCTTTGGGGAGAGAAGGTTCCAGATCTTTTAATGCCTGAATCACATCGTTGGCCACGCGACGGGTGTCGGCGTTGGGCTGTTTATTGACGGTCAATACGACGGCGTCCCCTCCCATAAAGGTACCGTCTTCCTGTTTCACGAAGGCAGAACTGTCACCCCGCTTGACCTGAGGTCCTTCAATGACTTTGGCAATCTGCGAGAGAATCACCGGGCGTCCTTTGCGGGTTGCCACGACCACTTTCTCAAGATCTTCCAGCGTCTGAATTCGACCTAAGGCACGTACCAGGAATTCATTCGGCCCCTGCTCATCCAGATAACCGCCCGTCGCATTTTCATTACTCTCTTCACAAGCCAGTCGTACTTCATGCAGGGTGATACCGTATTTCAACAATGATTGCGGGTCCACGAGTACCTGAAACTGTTTGCGACCGCCTCCCATGGTGAAAACCTGTGAGACGCCGGGAATCGTCAGCAGACGCTGTCGAACCACCCAGTCTGCCAGCGTGCGGACTTCGAGCGGTGAAGTTTTATCCCCTTCACTCCACATGCCGAGCATCATGATCTGCCCCATGATGGAGGAGATTGGCGCGAGCTGTGGTTTCACGCCATCAGGCAGCTGTTCGGTCACCAGCTGCAGTCGCTCGTTGACGACCTGCCGGTCATTATAGATATTGGTGCCCCACTCAAATTCCACATAAATAATTGAAATCCCGACACCTGAGGAACTGCGGACTGCCTGCACGCCGGTGGCACCATTTAAGGTCGTTTCCAGAGGAAAGGTAATCAGCGATTCCACTTCTTCCGGTGCCATCCCCGGTGCTTCGGTCATCACCACAACACGGGGACGGTTGAGATTCGGAAAGACGTCAATGCCCATATTCAATGCCTGCCAGCTGCCGAAGCCGATCAGGAACAGTGAGAACGCCAGCGTGAGATGGCGTTGTTTCAGAGCAAATCGAATAATTGCGTTTAACATGGTAGCAGTTCCGGGTAGTGACAGAGTGCGAAAGAGAGATCAACAGCCAGGGATGAGGACACAATCAGTGATTGTGTCCCGCATGCGGATCGACGGCGCCGCCGGCTTTGTTCTTCAATGCCATCTGCAGTTGATGGGCCCCTGCTAACGCAATTTTGTCACCAGGAAAGATAGACCCATCGTTTTCGATCACTGCCCAGAGCTGATTTTGATACAGCACATGGACGGGGCGTCGATCGAAGTGATCTCCGTTCTCCTGAAAGACAAACTGCTCGGCCCCCTCACTGGCGACCGCTTCCACGGGAAGTACGATCTGTTTCTGCCAGGTTTCCACCGGAATGAGTAACTGCATTCGCTGTCCGGTTTTGAATCGCCAGGTAATATAGCGGTCTCCGTCTTTGCGAATGGTGTCGTGTTCTATCTGATTCGGCAGATTCACATAGACGGAAAAAGTTCTGGTTTCGGTTTCAATCTTATTATCGAGGTAATCGATCTTCAGATCTTTGATCAGCTGTCTGGATTTGTTATTTTCTTCCTCGATCGCTTCGACGGGCCATTGATTTTCCAGGCAGCGTGTAATTTCGTCAGTCTCCTGCTCGAAGGCCTGACCTTTGATATACAGGTCACTGTAATCTGCCAGCACACAGAGCGTGTCTCCGGCCTGTACGAAATCCCCTTTATTGACATCCAGCGACTGCACGACCAGCAGAGATCGTTGTGAAGCGATTTCCTGATCGAGGGTTGCCGGCGCAGGGGCGGAAATTCGTTGTATTTCCATATCCGGAGCCGACACTTCACCGGACTGATCATGAACCAGAGGGGCATAAACCAGGTGCTCTTTGATCAGACGCCGTGTCTTTGCAATTTCATCCACTTGAGACGCAGTAAAGCCATGCAGCAGGAGTGCCTCGCGCTGTGCTTTGAGAATCGCTTCCAGCTTTTCTTTCGCATATTCGCGTTCCAGCAGCACTTTACCAGCGATGACCCCTTTATCGGTAATCACCTGAATCCGGTCGATTTCTTTGAGTTCCACATCGAGTTCACCCAGTGTTTTCAGGTACGCGGTTTGCGCCTGCACCAGGTCTTCATGAGTCAAACGGATTTTGAACAGGGGGCGACCTGGCTGAACTGCTTCCCCCCCGGTGACATTCACATTCGTGACAATGCCCGTCATGGGAGCGACCACCTTGATACGGGTCTTCCCTGGACGCTCCACCACCATCGCGGGGATCGTAATCGTACGGGTAAAGTCTTTGAGTTGAACGGGAACCACTTTATCAGCCGTCAGACCAACATTTTTTCGTGCCTGAGGCGAGAGTTCCAGGGAGCTGGACTCATCATGTCCCGCATGGTCGT
>JAGQQP010000268.1 GCA_020426085.1 Planctomycetaceae bacterium
CAGGAGTAGATCAGAAATAATGCATCGATTTAAAAAAATTCTTGTGGGTGTTGACCTGTCATCAGGAGATCACCTCGTTTCCGAAGAAGTTTCGCCTGCCTCCCTGGAAGCAGTAAATCGCGCTATCTGGCTGGCCAGGTCGAATTCTGCGGAGCTCACGTTCTTTTTTGCCCTCGATGTAGGCGCTGAAACTCAACGGATGATTGAAGAGTCGAATGAGAGGGAGTCAATTGTCGCAACTGCTAAAGAAAAATTGAACGGACTGGTGTCGAGAGCGAAGGAATCAGGAATCAAGGCTGACAGCGATGTCTGTTTCGGCAGAAGCTGGCGACAGATTATTCTAAAGGTTGTACAAGATGGATATGATATTGTTATAGCGGGAACCCGACACCTGGGCCCATTCAAAACGATATTGTTGGGAAGTACTGGCATGAAGCTTTTGAGACAATGCCCGTCTCCCGTCTGGATTACACAACCGCAAGCAGACTCACAAATCAAATCGATCCTGGTCGCACATTGCCTGCGTCCCGTTGGTGACCTGGCTATGGAGCTAGGAGCGGCCATGGCAGAGCTACACGGATCAGAACTCCATGTGATTCACTCACAGGAACATTCCGAATTTGAATCCTGGCATTCTATTTACCAGGATAATGAGAGCAATCAAAAAACTCCTCTTGAAGTGAAGCGGCATATAGAATCGCAGATTTCTAACTACCAGTTTAAAACTCATCCACAAATTCATATTGTTACATCGACCCCGCCAGATATTGCCGCCCTGAATCTGATAGAAAATCATAATATCGAACTGCTTGTCATGGGCACAGTTGCTCGCACGGGTATCACTGGCTTGATCATAGGAAATACAGCTGAAAAACTACTCCCGCAAATATCCTGTTCTGTTTTAGCCGTTAAACCTGCTGATTTTGTTTCACCAGTGACAATCTAAGGCTCATAATGAATAGCCAAGTCTCCATTTCCACAACAGTAGTATTACAAGCAATGAGGGTTTTGATTTTTTCTTAATTCTGTCCGAATGGGCACATTGAAAAATACAATGTGCCAGCATTCTCATCTCGGCGTTGTCCATTTTTGATAAAATGTCCTAATAAATAAATACCGAGGGGATGACTATAATTAGACAAAGCTGAAGTAGAACACGACGAATTTTACATCAGAACATCTGCACAAACATTGCAAAATACTGTTCGCGTAATTCAGGGCTTTGTGAAACTAACTCTAGAAAAATTCAGTATGGATATTTCGCGATCATCAACTGAAGCCGATTGTTCCCGCCTCTCGATATTGCCCTGCTTTCTGCGTGGTTTTCTTGAAAATCCATTGCAGGTGGCCTCGTTTCTTCCAAGTTCAAGTTACCTGCAGCGAAAACTGAGTTCACTGGACTGTCTGCAGGCAGCGCAAGTGGTCATTGAACTGGGGCCAGGGACCGGAGAGACCACGCGGGCACTGCTCAATGAACTACCTCAGCAGTCCATTCTGCTTTGCATCGAGGTCGTGCATGAATTCGTGAATCAGGTTCAGCAGATCACAGATTCGCGATTGATGGTGGAAATGGACTCAGCATTGAATCTACGGGAGATTCTCACACGTTACCATTTTCCGTCTCCCGAAGTGATCGTTTCCGGAGTACCTTTCTCAGTGATGTCTCCTGAGGAACGCCATTCCCTGATTAAAACAATTTATAACAACTTAGCCCCCGGCGGTAGCTTTGTCACCTATCAGTTCCGTAGTAGTGTCTGTGATCTGGCAGTCGAATATTTCGGTCAGCCAAAGCATCGCTCTGTCGTACTCTGGAACCTACCTCCACTGGAGATTATCGTCTGGCAGAAAACCGCCAAGCCATAAGGTGCTGTCTTGCGCAGTCATACCAATTTCGATTTCGACGCAATATAACGTTTCGCCAGTTCTGGTAAACAACGGCACAGCTTTTGTCCCGACGAGGCGTTTTGATCCACATCTGCGGGCCTTCTTCACAATAGAGGCGATACATCAGCTTGTGATTTATACGCCAGCCTTCCCGCTGCAACAGGATATTCAGCCGCCGATAGCCATAGCGCACACGAATGGTTGCCAGTTCACGCAGTCGCATCCGCAACTCGGCCCGTTCATCAAAAACACTCTGGTAGCGGTGACTGGCTCGCGGAAAGCCGAGCACCTGGCAGACACGCCGCTCACTGACTTCGTAGCAAACCTGCAGCTCCTGCACCAGAGTACGAAGACGAGCGGGCCTCACAGCTTTTTTTTGAGAACGTCCTGGAGCATGCTCTAATCCAGGCTCAGGTCAGCCACCAGTTGTTTGAGCTTTCGGTTCTCCTCTTCCAGTTGCTTCAGTCTGCGGACTTCAGCGACGCCCAGACCGGCGTACTTCTACTTCCAGAGGTAAAAGGTCTGTTCGGTGATCCCCATCTTCCTGACGATCTCCGCCACTGCAGTACCGGACTCATGCTGCCGCCAAAGCAAATACAATCTGCTCTTCTGAATATCGTTTCCGTTTCATGTTGTCTGATCCTCCTACGAGAAATACAAGATAACAAAATGTCTCGCATTTCGCACGGATCAGGAATCGGGGGGAAGGTCAACTCCACCGGGGGGCTGATTTCCCAGTGAGACATGTGGACGGTCTTCGTTGTAGCCCATCCGACTGAAATCCTGAGTCACGTTGTTGAAGTAAGCCCACCAGTCCAAACTTTTTGAAATGAACTCGGGACCATTATCCACACGAATCGAATGAGGACAGCCTCATGCCTCTTTGACTCGATCCAGAGTTGCCACCACATCATCACCAGTCAGCCGTGTACCGACCTGTATGGCCAGACTCTTACAACTAAAGTGATCGACTAATGTCAGCAGCCGGAATTACTGCCCATTAAACAACTTAACCGACATGAAGTCGATGCGCCAACCTTCATTAGTGTGGCTGGCTATTGGTAGAGTCTTTTGTAACTGGCGACTCCGGTTTTGTCGGGGACGTTTTTGACGCATTTGCAGGCCTTCTTCGACATAGAGCCGGTACACCAGTTTGTGATTGACGTGCCAACCTTCTCGCGAAAGCAGGATATGTAACCGCCGATATCCGTAATGCACGCGGGTACCGGCCAGATCACGTAACCGGATACGTAATTCGGTCCTTTCGTCTCGAACACTTTTGTAGCGGTGGCTGGCTTGTGGAAAGTTCAATGCCCTGCAAACACGGCGTTCACTTTGACAATAACCCACCTGAAGCCGCTTCACCACTACGCGACGACGATCAGACCTCATACCTTTCCCTGAACGACATCCTGCAGCAGCATCTTATCGAGGCTGAGATCGGCCACGAACTGTTTCAGCTTCTTGTTTTCTTCCTCAAGTTGCTTCAGACGGCGTAACTCCGCAACACCCATTCCCGCATACTTCTTCCAGCGGTAAAAAGTCTGCTCGGTAATCCCCATCTTGCGGGTCACTTCCGCTACCGGAGTTCCTGATTCAGCCTGGCGTAAAGCAAAGGGAATTTGTTCTTCTGTGTAGCGTTTTCGTTTCATAAATCTAGTGGATAAAACGAAATCCCAGAATTGGTATGGGATCGTGGAACCTGAAAAAAATGAGATCAGTAAATCAGACGAGGGCAAGTGCCGAATATTCACGCAAATACGTGTTGGCTGAGTTTTTTGACCCTACGGCTGCTCCGCTCACTTTTTTTGTGTGATTGCGGGCTGGCATATGGGACTGTCTTTACTTTTTTTGATACCTGATTGGGATTGCAGTGAAATCCTGTTTCGTTTCAGGCGATGATGTCATGGGCGATATTGCCGTAAATGTTGGTCAGACGGAAGTCGCGGCCGCCGAAGCGGTAGACGAGTTTCTTGTGATCCAGGCCGAGCAGGTGCAGCATGGTGGCGTGCAGATCGTGGAGATGGACTTCGCCTGCGACGGTTTTGTAACCGAGGTCATCCGTGGCGCCGTGTGTTAAACCGCCCTTTGTGCCTCCACCGGCGAGCCAGGCGGTATAGCCGGATGCGTTGTGGTCACGGCCCAGTGTCTCTTTGCCGGAGAGAACTTGTGTTTCTGGCTGGCGTCCAAATTCGCCACTCCACAGCACCAGCGTTTCTTCCAGGAGACCTCGTTGCTTCAGGTCGGCCAGCAGCGCGGCAATCGGTTTGTCGATCGTCTCGGCTTTCGATTTGAACTTATCGAGACCGCTGTGGTGGTCCCAGCCACTGGAACTGACTTCGACAAAGCGGACCCCCGATTCACTCAGACGACGGGCCAGCAGGCATTGCCGACCGAAATCGTCAGAGGGGCCGCCGTTGATGCCGTACATCTCCAGCATGGCTTTACTTTCGCGGCTCAGATCCATCACTGCGGGAACCGCATCGCGCATCTGTTCGCTCAGGTTAAGAGAATCAATCACGCCGCGGACATCGGCAGTCTGTTCCAGCAGACGCTGGTTCATTTGTTGCGCGAGATTCAAAGCGGCTCGTTCCGGGTCTGCTGCGAGTCCATGATTTGATTTTAGATTGTTGATGGCAGCAGTCTTGATGGACTGACCATCCCAGCCAAGGCGTGTGGCCTGGAAGGTACTGGGGAGGAAGGCGCTGCCATAATTGGCCGGTCCGCCGAAGGTTCGTGTCGGTTTGATCGTGAAGAACCCGGGGAGATTCTGGTTTTCGGTGCCTAATCCATAGAGAACCCAGGCGCCGAAGGAGGGACGCTGGAATTTGAATTCTCCCGTATGCAGCATGGGGATGGCGATGGGATGGGCGCGGCTCGGTCCGGTCATCCCGTTGAGCATACAGATCTGGTCGGCCTGTTGCGCGAGGTGCGGAAACGCTTCGGAGATCCACATCCCGCTTTCGCCGTGTTGCGCGAACTCATACAGGGGCGCCAGCAGCTTTCCTTTGTTGGCGCCCTTTTTGCCGCCGTTGGCCTTCAGTTCCGGTTTATATTCAAACGACTCGAACTGCGAAGGGCCCCCATTGATAAACAGGAAGATGACCCGCTTCGCTTTGGGCGTGTAATGGGCGATTTTCGGGGAGAGTAGACCAGCGGCATTAGTCGGCTGTGCAATGCCGGTCAGACCCAGTCCTCCCAGACCACCGGCGGCAGCCTTGAGCCATTGACGTCGCGACACTTGTGCTGTTGCTTCATGTTTCATCGGAGGCGATCTCCTGTTTTGTGTATGTGTTAAAGACCTGCTGACAGGGATGTGTGTTATTGGACATCAACGAGAAAACGGAATTCGGCAGTCATATACAGTGTCTGGAACCAGGCGGCCCAGGCATCGACATCGGCGGTTTTACTTTTAGGATCGCTGGACTGCCGAACCTGTTGAATCAGTTGCAGTGCGCCCATTTGTTCTGCAGCAGAAGGGGTTCGTGCCAACGCCCACCGCATTGCCAGTTTTATTTTGGCTGTATCGTCTTTGGCTTGTTTATCCGCCAGCAGACGCTGGGCCGCGTATCGGGATTGATCGGTGATGAACTGAGAATTCCGCAGGTAAAGTGCCTGCGCGGGAACATTGGTAACTGCACGATTTCCACTGACCAGACTGGGCGAGGGGAAGTCGAACAGATCAAACAGTTCGGGAACATAATCGCGGACGACCGGCAGATAGATGCTGCGATGATTGCTGGACGGCTGCAGTTTTTCCATGGGGATACTGCGTGCTAGCTTATCACCGAGCGGCGTAACCGTTGATGTTGTGGGGCGGTTAAAATCGAGTTGTCCGCTGACTGTCAGGATTGCGTCGCGAATCGCTTCTGCTTCGAGGCGGCGGGGAGAGGCACGCCAGAGCAGGCGGTTATCGGGATTGATTTCCATGTTGGCAGAATCGGGAGTGCTGCTTAACTGATAAACGTGGCTGAGCATGATCGTACGGATCATCTGCTTGGTCGACCAGCCTTCCTGCATGAACTGCAAGGCGAGCGCGTCGAGTAATTCAGGATGTGTAGGCTGTTTGCCGATTACACCGAAGTTATCGACCGAGGGGACCAGGCCGCGGCCGAGCAAGTGGTGCCAGATGCGGTTGACCATCACACGGGCGGTGATCGGGTTTTGTTCGCTGGTGATCCACTGGGCGAGTTCTAGGCGACCGCTGTGTTTGGCTGCAATGGGGGGAGTGTTTTCGATTTTGA
>JAGQQP010000269.1 GCA_020426085.1 Planctomycetaceae bacterium
CAGCTCTCTCCTTGTGTTGAATCGGACCGGAAAATAACAATGATATTTCGCTCACTTTTCACACAGTTCCTATTAGAACTGATTTGCGATATTATTTGTTTTGCTTTTCACCGGAATTTTCATATTTTTTCAATTCCGGCGGACTCGAATAATCGTAAGCCCTTATTTATCAGATAGATACTGCTTTCATGTTTTTGTGCACCGATCTTTGTGCCTTCCTGAAAAAAAAACAGCGCCTCCCTGAAATTCCGCTGATGACGGAGTCCCCGGATGGCTGCTGAAAGTGCACCTGAGAAACAGGGGGTCATCCTGATTGGTATGCCCGGGTCGGGAAAGTCGACCGTGGGGAAACTACTGTCTGAACAGACAGGTCTTCCCTTTCTGGATACGGATGCATTAATTGAAGCCGGCGAGTCAAAACGGCTGGCGGAAATCATCTCGCATCACTCGTCTGAAGGATTCCGGAAAATCGAGGCAGCATATGTTCAATCGATCCAATCAGCAGGATCGGTAATTTCTACTGGCGGAAGCGTCTGTTACAGCCGCGAAGCCATGCAACATCTGGGCAGTCTTGGTACCATAGTCTGGCTGGATGTGTCACCCGAAGTACTGGAGCAGCGGGTGGCCGATGCGTTTGACCGGGGCGTGCTGATTGAACCGGGAACGACGCTGGCCGACTTGTACGACAGTCGCTTCCCACTATATGAACTGTATGCACAATTAAAAATCGAGTCGTCGCTGCTGACACCTGAGGAAGCTGTTTCCCGGATCTGTGAACAACTGAGTCTCTAATATAATCATCAACTGATACCAAACTCTTGATAGTAAATGAAAAACGATAGCAAGCCGATGTTACCCATTCAAAACGTCAACATTCATGATTCCGTCCGCCTGGTTGCACCACAGGAACTGAAAGACACTTACAAGCGGACCGACAAAGTCACCGAGACCGTTGGCGAATCGCGCGAACAGATCAAACGCATCCTCTCGGGAGAAGATCATCGGCTCATCGTGGTCGTCGGCCCCTGCTCGATCCACGATCCCAACGCCGCCATCGAGTACGCAAAGCGACTCAAAGAACTCGCCGCCAAGGTAGACGACCGGATGTTCCTGATCATGCGGGTCTACTTCGAAAAGCCGCGCACCACGGTTGGCTGGAAAGGACTGATCAACGATCCGCACCTGGATGGCACCTTCGATGTCTCGTCCGGTCTGAAGATCGCCCGCCAGCTGTTGCTGCAGATCGGCGAACTGGGCGTGCCCGCTGCAACCGAAATGCTGGAACCGATCACACCTCAATACATTGCCGACGCGATCTCAATCGCTTCCATCGGCGCCCGCACTACAGAATCTCCCACACACCGCCAGATGGCCAGCGGACTCTCGATGCCCGTCGGTTATAAAAACGGTACGGACGGAAGTCTCGACGTCGCGCTGAATGCGATGCTCGCCGCACAAAGCCCCCACAGCTTTCTGGGGATTGATGCGGACGGTCAGACCTGTGTGGTCAACACCAAAGGCAATCCCTGGGGTCACCTGATTCTGCGTGGCGGACGTTCCGGCCCGAACTATTCGCGGGAACATCTGGAAGAAGCCAGCAAGAGCCTGCAGGCCGCCGGCCTGTCACCCCGGTTCATGGTGGACTGCAGCCATGCGAATTCCAACAAAGACTATCGCAACCAGGGGAAAGTCTGGAACGACGTCATCGACCAGCGCGTCGCCGGCAACGATACGATTATCGGCCTGATGCTGGAAAGCAATCTGCATTCCGGCAATCAGAGTCTGCCCGAAGATCTGTCGCAGCTCCAGTACGGAGTCTCGATCACCGATGAATGCATCGACTGGGAAGAGACCGAAACCCTGATCATGACAGCTCACGAAAAACTGTCGTAAGCGGTCTGGAGTACAAGAAAGTCTCATAGATTTCACCAAAACACAGGGTGGCCTGTCGCTGCGCAGAGAATTCTTTTCTGACTTTTTCATTCAGTAACGCAGCGGATTCCTATAAGATGAGAACTCGTCATTTTCCAATCCCTTCCGTGGAGGTACGACGATCGATTCGCTGCAGGAACAGAAATTCATGAAAGAGACGTTAAGCTACCAGGCTTATTTGAAGAGTCCCTATAAAAGCATTAAGCACAGCACGTATTTCGAAGTGTACGATGACCTGTTTTCCCGCTACCGGGGAAAGGGGATCACGTTTGTCGAAATTGGTGTGCTGGGGGGCGGCTCGCTTTTTATGTGGCGGGAGTTTCTGGGGCCGGACGCCAGAATAATTGGCGTCGATATGAACCCGAACGCCAGAAAATGGGAAAGCGAAGGCTTTGAAATTTTTATCGGCAACCAGGCTGACGAACAGTTCTGGCAAGAGTTTAAAAACCAGGTCGGCCGCGCGGATGTGATCCTGGATGATGGCGGACACACATTCGAACAACAGATCATCACAACCGAAATGCTGCTCGACATGATCAACGACCATGGCATGCTCGTTGTCGAAGATACCCATACTTCTTATATGGACGGGTTCGGTTACAGACGATTTTCCTTTCTGGAATACGTCAAACGTTTCATCGACAAAATCAATCAGCGCTATAGCCAGTTTGACCTAACAGCCGCCGACCATCGGGTCTGGTCGATTCAGACGTACGAATCTTTCGTAGCCTTTCACATTAACCGAAAAGCATCGAACCTCATTTCAGAGCGTACCGACAACGGCGGCGAGTACGACCAGGCAGAAGGCTACCGCTATTCAGATAACGAAGCGCTGAAACGGATGGATGCGCTGGTAATCAAGCTGAATTTTCTGAAATACATACCAGGTGTGAAGTGGCTAAACTCGAAACTGAGAAGCCACTTCATCGTCAAAAGATCAAAAGACAGATTGAAGCAGTTCTTTCAAAAGTGAAATCGAAATTCCACTGACTGATTCAAGATGACACAGAACTAAAGTACCCCGACCTGTTCTCACGCCATGATTTCGTTACGATAGAATCGCGCATCCGATCCATCACAATCTGACAAACAAGCGGGAGTCGAACCCACTATGAAAACACTGACCAAAGAACTCTGGATGGACATCCCCAAACGCCGACAGATCATCTCGATTCACAACGAGGTCGAACAACTGGTCTCCCAAAGCGGCGTCCAGGACGGCCTGTGCCTGGTGAATGCGATGCATATCACCGCTTCGGTGTTCATCAACGATAACGAGTCCGGCCTGCATGCCGATTATGATCGCTGGCTGGAGCAGTTGGCCCCCTTCGATGCAGGCAGTGATCCTGCTACCGGCGGATATCTGCACAATCGCACGGGCGAAGACAACGCCGATGCGCACCACAAACGCCAGATCATGGGCCGTGAAGTCGTCGTCGCCATCACTGACGGACGGCTCCACCTGGGACCGTGGGAACACATTTTTTATTACGAATTTGACGGCCGACGGCGGAAACGGATTCTGGTCAAGATTATTGGGGAGTGAGCTGAGATGGTTCTTTCTTATGGAGGTGAATTAGATGGCGACGAGGTATTAGCAAAACTATCAAACCTGCCATACGAACAGATTGAGTTTGTACCTGAGGTAACTCTCGAAACAGTGAATTCAATCGAGCGAGGTATACTTTACCTCATGGCTTTTTGGAGTGACCTGGCAATGAAGGGATTCGCAACTCTGACAAAAGAACTCAATCAACATGACACCAAACATCTTAGAATTGTGGTCGCTGACGTAGATGGTGCGAGTAATCTTAATCAATTGAAAGAGGTTTCTAACTCAATTAACAACGGAGACGGCAACACCCTCTGGATACGTAATGGTAAAGTCCTCGCAACTTTAACGCCGATCAGTGGAGGTTGGGATCAGCTCAAACTAAAGAATTGCATGTCTCAACTTGACATTGAATAAGTCTGATTTCTCATGTTATACAATCGTTTATTCTGTAGTATTTGAAAGTCTGGCTGTTACTCACACAGACATCATAAATGACAACTATACGTCAAGTTTTTACTATTCACTTCTTCTAACCAGCATTCGCCACAATTGACGAAAGGTACAGATAGACTATTCGAAAACCTGGAATCCGCAGACTTATGATGAAACGCTGAAATGCTCGATGAGATGACCTTCCTCGCAATTTCGAGGATTCTGGTGCTGGGCATGGGAGTTTAAAAATTGAAAACAAACTTCGACCGTCGAAAAAGTTTGCAGGAACTGGAAAACGATGACTGGGGAGAACCAGACTTCGACTCTTCCCTTGTGATAACCTGTCATCGTTTACGGAGAGTTCCTCTGGAGGACTTCTCAACAGAAGATCTGCGAATTATGATCGGTCAACAGATCAGTTTGTTTTTTCTTATTCCTCTTGCATTGGAATCTCTCGAAGAAAATCCACTGGCGGAGGGCCACTGCTATCCCGGTGATTTACTGAACGCTGTATTAGGCATCCGGGAGTCATTCTGGAGTCTGCACACCGACAAGCGCGAAGTTCTTCGTCGGGTCATCACCAAAGCAAACGAAATATTAGGCTCGCTGAAAGAAGACGAACCAAGAATTGTCCGCCAGGTTTTGGCGAATGCACCAGACTCACTGACCGATCCGTAACAGGAGAAATATCATTCAGCAATACTAAACAAGACAACCGTGAACTTTCAAAAGCAGAAATCATCGTCGCACAATCGCTGCGGGTACTCTTGATCCAGACTGCTGTGGGTCCGCCTTTTGAAGAGACCGAAGATTGCCGACGACTTTTAAGTGCATTCAATTATTTTATCCCGGAAGTGCTCGCCGAAATTCATCCCGAATGGAAATCGGATGCGCTGGATGATCTGATACCGCTGGTTGCGAAACGGACCGGTGACAGAGAAGCGGTTCTTTTTGGCTTAAGCTGGCTGATCCGTGATCAGACGGTGGTGCCGACGTATGTTCAACTGCAGATCGACCCAGATCTGGATCGCGTCAACTGGCTGGAATGTCGTATCGGCGAACGGGGGCCGCAGGGCATGCTCCGCCGACCGGGGAACTCTTTCGACAGACAGCTCTATCGACTGCAGGGCCGGGAAGATCTGATCGACTGGGCGTATCAAGTGACTTTTGGTGAGAAAAAATAAATCTGGATGGTATTGGATTTTTACTCTGAACACAAACTTTGATCTGCCAGTACTCTGGGAACGATTGGCAAAAGTCAGGTCGCTCCAATTTACGGCGGAATCCTTCGGTTCCGGGAGTGGGTGGAATGGCAGGGGCGCGGGTCCGGTCTCCATTGAAGTAGTTGATTCAGTAACACTCCTCTTTCATGAAACAGGTCAATGGTCCCCGCCGGAAGGCAGCATTCTGAATTTCACTAACGTCTTTCGTTGGACAGCCCTTCCCGACCAGCGACTTATACGTCTCGAACATTTGCGGTTTGGTCGGACGAACCCGGTTTATCTTTTCGATCTACAACAGACCAGTGAATCGCGCTGGGACTCCGTCGAGCCTCATGTCTGCAGCAATGATTTCTATACTGCGATGCTGGAATGCCAACAGGATCAGCTGCTCCTCGACTGGACCGTCAAAGGTGCAACGAAGAATGAGCGAATCCGTTACATCTATACATAAATCCTTCCATTGGTTCGGATCATTTCCCACTGCTTGTGGAACTGAGTTACGAACCCGAGGCGGCTGCCACCCAGGAAGGACCGAACCTGGATGCCGGGGACCAGAAAGATGCTGCCAAGGCTGTGCAGTCTGCCAGGGAAAAACATCCCGTTCCTGCGAAAAAATGACTGCCCACCGCACAACCTGCGCGATCAGACACCAGATAATCGTATTTTTTCTCTGTTTTTCTGGATTTTTTACGTATAAGATAATAGAGATAACAGACAGATATTGAATCTGGCTCTTTTCTGAGAGTTGGCACGTTGTTTGCGATTTGATAAGCAGCGCATTCGTTTCCTTTTCAGAATTTGAGTTAAGACCAATACACCAGGCGGGGCAGAAAAACAGTATGCAATCAGACCAGCCCGGGGTTAGAGATCAAAAAGTCGTTCGCCTGAAAGAGCACACGCAAACCGGTTCTTCCAGCAAACTGGCTCATGCAATTATAGCGCTCGTATTTGTTGTGATCTTTGCCGCGGTGCTGGTCCTTGCCT
>JAGQQP010000026.1 GCA_020426085.1 Planctomycetaceae bacterium
CTATTTCGGGAGAATGAGGATGAGGGCTCATGATGTAAACCTGTGGTAATCCGATTCTGTGAAAAGTTTTTTTGACGAGCTCTTTCAGGGTTGGTAAATTGATGTCAGCAAATCACAGCGTTCTTATATTCATTTCCGATTGACCCAGCAAATTTCAAACAGGAGTTGCCTACGTCACATCAATCACTTCCAACAGAGAGAGCGTTTGCTCGGAGTGTTCTCTTTGCAGTTCAAGGAGTTTAGAATGGCCAGAAAATATTCATGTCTTGTTGATGGCGCGCTGGAAGAGATTTCAGCACTCGAATACATCCTGTTAGGCGACTTACTGGACTTGCTGGAAGAAGTCGACGGCGATGCGGGAGCCTGGAAATGGATTTCTAAAGTACTCGACACACTCCTGAAGGCAATGCCTCGAGAATTTGAGTTGCAGGATGAAGGGGGCTACCTTGAAGAAGTGCTTGAAGAACATCCCAACTGGCAGGGGCAGGTGCGCGACCTGTACCAGGAACGCTGCGAGTTATTGAAGAAACTGGACGAACTGCGTACCCGGATGCGTGATTCTCAGCCACTGCAGCAGATGAAGCAGATGGCAAGTGAGCTTCGTGATGAACTCCGCGACTGGATTACCAGTTACATTGCCCATCAACGCCACGAACGCCGGATTCTGCAGGACGCATTCAATAACGACATTGGTGCCGCCGACTGAAGATACAGGCATGGCCTTTCGAATCAGTCGTCTGGCCATGATTTCTATTTTTGATCGCAGATGGTACCTGGCAGTTCGATTTTGTATTTTTTGAGCAGCTTGTCATACTCGCCGCTGCTGCAGAGTTTTTTCAAACCGGCATTGAAGGCATCGCGGACGTCAGCTTCTTCGAAGTTGGCTTTGAAATACGTGGTCTCGGGGAAAATCGACGCATAGTCGACTTCGCTCAGTTCCTGTCCGGTTGACTGACTGAGGGCGTTGAAGATGCTGCGGTCAATTACAATCACCGCGTCTTTAGAGTCCCAGAACTGTTTGACCTGCTCACTCTGATCGGCGACTTCCACATAATTTTTCCGCTGCGGACTGTCGGGCGCGAACAGCTTTTCGAATTCGGGGCCAAGTTCGAGGTACGCATCCTGCCAGGTGAGCACTTTATGATCGGCGAGGTCGGCGACCTTTTCGATTTTCAGGTTCGCTGATTTTTTGGTGATTGCCGCATTCACGAAGTCGATGAAGTTTTCGGAGTAGAAAATTCCTTCGACGTCTTTGAATTTCTGAACTCCCAGAGCCATGTCAGCCTGATCTTCAGCGACCGCCGACTGCAGTTTCTCATAAGGCATCTGAATAAAGTTGAGCTGGTAACCGGGGAGTGCCTGGGTGGCGATATCGACTTCGATGCCTGTCGTCCCATTTTTCATGACATAGGGGGCGATGTCCGTGCTGATGGCAACATTCAACTGCGGCTTTTCAGAGCCGGCGTTGGGTTCAGGGATGATTTCGGTTTCTGCATTGACTCCCGGCTCTTCCTGGGGAGCCGGCGTAGATTTCTGACAGGCGGTGAATAGAGCCGTGAGTAACAGCAGACTGGCGACAGTATAGAAGCGATATCCATTCATAATCTTCTCTCCTGAGTGACGGGAATTTTGCTGAAGTATATCGCCTGACGAGCGTGTGCTCAATAGCTTAACAGGAATTGAGCTGTTCGAACTGACTCAAAGAGTTTTCAAATCTGCTCACCCAGAAAAACCGGTTCGCGGTGATAACCGGTCATGACCTGGTAGTAGTGGGACGCGGGTTGCAGAAGCATGTAGACGCAGGGTTGTTCGTGCTGATCGTGAATGATAGCGCCTTGAATGCCTTCTCTGATCTGAAACCAGACACCGCGTTCCAGCCCGAAGTTCGCGAGAATTTCCACCGGTTCGGGGTGATACAGGGACCAGGCACCCGATTGCAGCGTGGCGAGTTCACACCACCAGGCGAGGGGGGCGTTGTTGTGGCGGTGCCGGTTGCCCCAGGGGAGGATCTGCAGTTCTCCCTGGTAAAAAACGGGGAGCAGGGGCTGCCGATGCCTTTGCATGAACAGGATTTCTTTGTCTGCTGTTTCTGATCGCTGGATGATGCGTTCGTCGAGCTGGTGTTTGCGAATGAGTCTGGTGGGGATGTCCCGCCAGGCAATGGTAATTCCGGTGCACATTAGAAGCACATCTTTCCAGAAATATCACAGATGTCGTAGTTGTGTGTGGCGTCGTGGTAGATTTCATGCAGCGGCAGTGTCTCCGCGCTGCGAATGGCAAACCGGCCCAGTTTTTGATTGATATCCCGTTTGATCTGATCGAGGGGGCTTTGTGCATCTTCGAAGAATAATGATTTCTGGATCCGATCGCGCCAGGTCAGATTTTCGGCAATGATGTGCATATGGCTGACCGGGTGTGTGGTGGGGGCCGCGGCCAGCATGGGCATGACAGCATCGTAAATCATGCGAAAGGAGGCCGAGGGAACTGCCAGCGGCGTACGGCCCAGCCAGAGTGCGGTTTTGTTGGCGTCGATCTGCAGGCTGATGTGCCGGGCATAGACGCGGTGATGGTCGAGGGCTTCGATCAGGCGTTCGATATTTCGTACCGCCCAGGCGCGAATGCGGTCGGCATCCATGGTCTTTCCGCCACACGATCCGCCGCGGGCAATTGCTTTGTGAGGGGGGCGGGTGGTCTGGATTGAACTGACCGCGTCGCCCCGCAGTTCCCACCACAGGGCTTCCCCTTTAATGGTGAGCAGGTTGCGAATCAGCAGGCGATCGGCCTGGCGGTAGTCCCAGCAGGTATGAATGTTTCTGTCACGCAGTTTTCGCTCGCTGCGACTGCCGATACCACACAGTTCTCCCACGGGTTGTTTGCGCAGAAACTGTTCACAGTCGCGCTCAATCACCTGCACGCCGAACGGTTTGGCGGCATCGCTGCCCAGTTTGGCAAGGGTGCGGGAGGGAGCAATTCCGATCGAGACAGGAACGCCGACTTCCTCCTGAACCAGCGTCTGCAGAGCCCGGGTGGCGGCTTCCAGGGGGAGTTGAAAATACCGCTGGAGCTCGGAAGCATCGAAAAACATTTCATCAATGCTGTAATATTCGACGAGGGGGCTGACGGTTTTGAGCAGGTCGAGCAGGCGCCGGGAAATGACTTCGTACCAGCGGAAATCCCGCTTTACAAAGACGGCGTGCGGGCAGAGTTTCTTGGCTTCCCAGATAGGGTGTCCGGTTTTGACGCCATAGGCTTTGAGTTCGTAGCTCTTGGCAATGACACAGGCTCCCTGGTTACCGAGGACGCCACAGGGGACTCCGCGCAGGCTGTAAGATCTGATCCTTTCGCAGCTTACATAGAAGCAGTCCGAGTCGATATGTCCGATGAGTGTTGTGACCATGCGGGGATGGTATCAAAGAATTTATGGAATACCACTGAACAGTGTCCCGATTGTTACCCGCATGATTTGTACTACCTTAACTGATTTACAGGGAGAAGAAGTCGTATCCTTCCTCTGTCAAAGATCGATTGGGATTACAGAAGTGGATGATCGGCCAGGGGGCAGAATTAGCCGTGATGTGTTTCAAAAGTATCGGCGGAGGCCAGGTCCCAGACTTTTTGGTAGACGGGATAGGGGCAGTCGTTGAGCAGTTCGCCTGGTTTCAGGAAATCAAAGGCTTCCTGGTAAGAAAGGACTTCGGTGCGTTTCGTCCGGAGGTAGATGTGCCAGGGGCGAAGTTCGTTGGGATGGTCGAGACCTGCAGCCGCAATGACTTCTGCCAGCGCTTCCATGGTATTCTGGTGAAAGTTAAAAGTGCGTTCGCTTTTATCTCCGACATTCAACGCACGCTGGCGTCCGGGATCCTGGGTTGCGACACCCACGGGGCATTCGTTGGTGTGACAGGTCTGGGCTTGAATGCAGCCGACGGCCATCATGAAACCACGGGCAGAGTTGCACCAGTCGGCACCGATTGCCAGTGCGCGGGACAGGGTGAAGGCAGAGCTGATTTTTCCCGCGGCGGCGATTTTGATTTTGTCCCGCAGATTACAGCCGACGAGAGCATTATGGACGAAGATCAATCCTGTTTTTAAAGGCATTCCCATGTTGTCAGAAAATTCCAGCGGTGCAGCCCCGGTTCCCCCTTCGCCTCCGTCGACGGTAATGAAGTCTGGGAGAATGCCCGTCTGCAGCATGGCTTTGCAGACACCCAGGAATTCAGAGGGGTGACCAATGCAGAGTTTGAAACCAATCGGTTTACCGCCGGAAAGTTCGCGGAGTTGCGCTACATATTCGCAGAGACCGGTGGGGGTACTGAATGTGTTATGGCCGGGAGGTGAGATGCAGTCTTGCCCCATCAGAATTTTACGGGTCGAGGCAATTTCCGGTGTGATCTTGGCAGCCGGGAGAACGCCGCCATGGCCTGGCTTGGCACCCTGGGAGATCTTGATCTCGATCATTTTTACCGATTCATGGGCCGCCTGTTCCTGGAACAGATCGGGGTTAAACGTACCATCATTATTACGGCAGCCAAAGTAGCCCGTCCCGATTTGCCAGACCAGGTCGCCGCCATTTTTAAGATGATAAGGGCTGACGCCACCTTCACCGGTGCAGTGGTAGAAGTTCCCTTTTTTGGCACCCGCATTTAATGCCAGCAGTGCATTCGGGCTGAGAGCGCCAAAGCTCATCGCTGAGATGTTAAGAATGGAACAGGAGTAAGGCTGCTTACATTCCGGGCCTCCCACAGTAGTGCGGAACAGCTCTTTTGCCTTCGGACGGGGGGCCATGGAATGATTGAGCCATTCATATTCTTCGCCGTAGACATCGAGTTCGGTTCCAAAAGGTTTTAATCCGTCCATATTTTTAGCGCGTTCATAAATCAAAGATCGTTGATCGTGATTGAAGGGGCGACCATCGATATTGCTTTCGATAAAGTACTGATGAATTTCAGGACGGATCATTTCCAGCAGGAAGCGCATGTGGGCGATGATGGGATAATTACGGGTGATACTGTGGCGTGTCTGGGTGAGATCCCAGGTTCCCAGCAGGGCCAGAGGAATCAGGACCAGCAAAACCCAGAGAAAATCACTTTCAACAGTCAACCCGATAATCAGACAGAGCACTGCTAAAACAATTGTCAGGATGTATGCTGAATATCTCATGTAATTAACCTGTCAGAAGTGATGACTAAATGAATCAGAATTTGTTCAATCACACGCATTCAACTGTGATCAGGGAGTAGAAGTGGTTTCAGAATTGTCTTCATGCATCACGCCTCGTGTCAGCAGGAAATCAACAATCAGCTGTAATTCCTGATCGCTGATTGAACTGGCGAAGGCGGGCATATTATGGCCGCCGTTGTTGATTCGGATGATTAAGTCATCGCGCGTCAACAGTTTCCCGATTTCTGTCAGTTCGGGACCTCGATGCCCGCCGTAACCGCCGATATCGTGACAATACAGGCAGCCTTTAATGTGCATCAGCTTGGCCCCTTCGGCCAGTGGTCCCTGATCGGTTCCTACAATGGAAGCCGGCAGTTCTTTCACGCCGAAATCGGGGGACCATGGTTTTTTATAACCATAAATCGTCAGCACCAGAAAGGCGACAAATCCGAAGATGACAGTAAAGCCGGCCCAGGGGCGTTTGGAGGGGGCGCGGTGTCCTTTATTGGAAATCATGGGGAGGAAGAAGAGTCCCAGGAATCCCAGAACGGGAACACCTAGAATGACCCAGGTCTCCAGTTGGGGAGGCAGCAGTGAGAGCACCGCGAAGTACCAGAGGAAATACCAGTCGGGCAGGGGATTTGCGTTGATGCTACTGGGGTTGGGAGGCGGATCCAGGGCAGGGGGCCCCAGAAACAGGGAACAGCCCAGGATGACGACGACAATGATCGTAGAGAAGATCATATCCCGCCACATGGCATCAGGCCAGAAGGGGACACCTGTTTTATGGATTCGCTTTTCGTACTCTTCTTTATAGGTTTCCGGATCAACGGGTTCGTTGACGTCGGGCATTTCGGAGATCCCGTGCCGCATGATCAGCAGCATGTGTAAGCCAATCCCGGCAAAAATCAGAGCAGGCATGATGAAAACATGCATGGCAAAAAAGCGGGTGATCGTGGAACCGCCGACCGTCTCACCACCGAGAATGAAGTGGGCCAGTGTCGGACCGATAATGGGGGTTCGCCCCGCCATCTCTGCGGCGACGGTCACAGACCAGACGCCGTTCGCATCCCAGCGTAATAACTGCCCGGTGAATGCCATCCCGAGTACGACGAACAGCAGTACGACCCCGCTCATCCAGTTCATTTCACGCGGATACTTATATGTTGCGTGCATATAGACCTGCACCATATGAATGACGGCGAGCATGACCATGGCGGAGGCACCGTAATAATGCATGCCTCGCACCAGACTGCCCAGTGGTGCGGTGTTGGTGATGTAGACCAGGCTTTCGTAAGTATTTTCACCGCCAGGCACGTAGGACATGGCCAGGCTGATTCCGGTCAGAACCTGCACGACAAATGCACACAGAGTGGCACTCCCAAAAATGTACCACCAGCGGGCGTTGTCAGGCACGAGATGTACCATCAGTGGAACAATGTAATCGGAAAAACCAATTCGATTGTCAATCCAGTTCCAGGTTCGAGTCAGGAAGTTGTCTCTCATTCAGCCGGATACTCGCTTTTCATCAAAAGTGGTTTTCAGGTTAACTTTGTCAGTGTCAACGGTGTGGGTGCTGTTTCAATCTCCACCTTGCCATCGCGCACACGCACTTGCAGTCGATCCAGTGGTTCGGGGGGAGGCCCAGCAGCGACCGTACCATCTTCATAATATACGCCACCATGACACGGGCACATGAACAGGCGCGGGTCTTCAACCCAGCGGACTGGACAGCCCAGGTGTCGGCAGTTAATTGAAAAAGCGATGAATTCAGAATCACTGATGCGGCGAATCCAGGCGCCTGCTTTCGCCGTCACACCTGACCAGACGACTGGTGAGGGATCTTCGTATTGGACAAGTACGAAACCACCCTCTTTGAAGTCTTCCAGCTTACCGACTGTTCTCCATTGTTGTTTTGGTTTGCGAAAGACAGGTGCCAGAACGAAGCCGATTCCCGGTAAGGTGATAATGAGCCCGATCAGCGCTGATAACCCGACTGAAAGACGGGTCAGAAACGTACGGCGCTGCTGTTGCTGACAGCATGGTTGATCTGACTGTGGTTGTTCGGTATTCAAGGTGTTTCACTCCATGAACTGTTGATCTCTTTCATCCAGGACCAGATGCCGCCGACCATGACCATGATCCCGATCAGTGACATGCTCCAGTGTGTCAGAATCCCCCATAACATAAACATGATACCCAGAGCGAGAGTTGCCGGGGCATACGTGGGCTGCAGTTCCGGTTCGGCAGTTTCTTCAGAATGTGTTTCGGATAAATCAGGCTGATTCACTGATGTGCCTCCCTGAGAGAACCTGGTGTTGCCGTTGATGGAGGAGCCGTGACATGTTCGATGTCAGCATACCAGCGTTTGAGTATGATCATGATTGCGGTGACATACAGTGAGCAGGGGGGGACCCACATCAGGAGTCCACCAAGTCGCTGATCCGTCGCCGGAGTCAGTCCCTGATCGTAGAGCATGTTCAGAATACCGATGCGATCTACGGGGCTGGCAAACGTGGGGCAGACCGAGATAACGGTGAATGTGATATAGATACCCAGCAACGTACAGGCCAGACAGGCAGAGAACAGGTAAGCGACCGCTACAGCTGGATTCAAATGATATCGTTTCACCGGTGAAAAGACGGGCCACCAGAATGCCAGGCCCGCCAGCAGGAAGGTTGCATCCCGGAAAATGCCGAGTGCATAGTTGACTGTCGATGCATTACAGAAAGAGGGGATATGCCAGAACCACATCACACCCAGTCCACTGAGCCAGCCCAGGAACGGGACGGCCATCACAGATCCCAGCCGGTTCATCAAGGGACGGCTGAAGAGCGATTCCATGGCGGACTCGGACAGGCTGAGGAGTAAAAACAGGGGGACAATTAATAGTAGAAGCAAATGCTGGACGACATGTGCGCTGAAGAGGTAACCATCGGAGAGAACGCCAATGGGAGAGACGTAAGCAAGAAGCAGAGCAAGCATGGATACAGCAAATGCAGCGCTGCGTTTTCCTGATGTGCCTCTCTGAAACAGGAAATAGAGTCCTGCCAGTGTGAAAACCAGCAGCCATACTGGTGAATTCCACTTCCATAATTCGCTTGTCAGATCGAAATACGAACTCATTGCAGCAGTCCCAGATAAATGATTCCAAAGACAGCAATCCAGACGACATCGACAAAGTGCCAATAAACGCCGACAGCTCCGAATACGTGTGTTTTTTCAGATGACAGATTGCCTTTCATCCCCATCAGCAGCATCACAAACAGGGCAATCACACCGGCGGTCACGTGAATACCATGGAACCCGGTCACGGTGAAAAACGTAGCCGAGAACAGGTCTGTGTTGATGCTGATATCGCTCGTCAGAAGTCCCGTATATTCCCAGACCTGACCGGCGAGGAAGATAATGCCAAGCAGAATGGTGAGTCCCAGAGAAAAGACAAAGGCAGATTTTTTGCCAGCTTTCAAAAATCGTTCAGCGATCCAGAATGTGATGCTGCTGGAAATCAGAAACAGACTGAAGATACCGGTCCGTTTGACGTCCAGGACGGATGAAGTCACATCCGACAGGGTCTCGGGAGAAGGGGCTTCACCCACGGGGGCCATCAGTCTTGTATTGAAGACCACATACGCCACCAGAAGTAACAGGAAGAATACTGCTTCGGAAGCGATGAACGACCAGGCTGCGATTTTAGCAAGATTACCACGCCTGCCTTTATCTTCCGGAGTTTTTTCCGTTTTCCAGTCGGCATATTCCGGATGATTTGTATCCCAGACGGGCCGACGGCTTTGGACTTCCGGAATGACCGGGAAATTTTCCGGGGGAGGGGGAGAGGTCGTTGCCCATTCAAGGGTGAATGCATCCCAGGGGTTGTCACCGGCGATGGCACCGCTGCGTAAACTTTTGAAGATGTTCCAGAGAAAGACCAGTGTGCCAACCGCCATAAAGATGGCACCGAGTGTGGCAATTCCGTTCAGCATTGCCCAGCCAGGATTGTCACCATACGTGTAGACACGGCGAGGCATGCCCATCATGCCCAGAAAATGCTGCACCATAAAAGTCATGTTGAAGCCGAGAACCCAGAGCCAGAACTGCAGGATTCCGATGCGTTCATTCAGCATGCGTCCGGTCATTTTGGGGAACCAGTAGTAGGCTGCTGAGAATAAAGCAAATACGAGCCCACCGATCAACACGTAGTGGAAGTGAGCGACCACAAAGTAGGTGTCTGTCAGCTGCCAGTCGATCGGGACGGCAGCAAACATGATGCCGGTAAGCCCACCAATCACGAACTGCAGCAGAAACGCGACAGCGAAGTGCAGTGAAGTGTTGAACTGGATTTCTCCTCCCCAGAGAGTCGCCGTCCAGTTAAAGACTTTGATTCCGGTGGGGATGGCAATCAGCAGTGAACCGACAGCGAAAAAGATATCGGCATACATGCCCAGTCCGACGGCGAACATGTGATGTGCCCAGACGCCGTAGCCCAGGAGTACAATCGCTACTGAAGAAGCTGCAACGAACGTATAACCGTAGATCGGTTTTCGTGAGAAGACGGGAATGACTTCCGAGATCATACCGAAGCCAGGCAGGATCAGTATGTAAATTTCCGGGTGTCCGAAGATCCAGAAATAGTGCTGCCAGAGGACGGCGGAACCACCTCTGGTCGGATCAAAGAACGCAGAGCCCAGCCAGCGGTCAATCAGTAGCATGGCCAGTGCCGAGTTCAGAGCGGGCAGTGCGAGGATGATGAGTATCGCCTGCATCAGCATCATCCACACAAACAGGGGGACGCGCTGCAGACTCATGCCGGGAGCCCGCAGGTTGACAATCGTGGCAAAAATATTAATCGCCCCGGAAACAGAACCGATGCCCATAATGAGCAAGCCGATGATCCAGTAATCCACTCCCTGCAGGGAACTGTAGGCTTTCGAAGAGAGGGGGACATAGCTGAACCAGCCGGCGTTTGGCGCGGAGCCTGTCAGAAAGCTGAAGTGCAGTAAAGCTGCCCCGAAAAAGAACATCCAGAACCCGAATGAGTTCAGGCGGGGAAAGGCAACATCGCGGGCACCAATCATCAAGGGGACAAAATAATTGGCAAAGCCTGTTAAGACCGGCATCCCCACGAGAAAGACCATCGTAGTGCCATGCATGGTGAAGAGCTGGTTGAACATTTCCGGAGAAAGAAATGTATTGTTCGGAAAGGCCAGCTGAATTCGCATCAGCAGTGCTTCGAAGCCTCCGACCGCCAGGTAAAAAACAGCGGTGAGGATATACATGATGCCGATGCGTTTATGATCGAGCGTACCGACCCATTCCAGCATACGCGTATAGGAAGGCTGGTGTTCAAGCATCGTGAGTTGCGGTTGTTCGACGGATCCTGTCGTCACTTGAGTGTCTCCAGGTAGGCTACGAGTTGTTTTAAGTTTGTTTCACTCAGCTTGAAGTCAGGCATTTTACATCCCGGTTTGAGTGCCTGTGGATTTTTGAGCCATAAAGCCAGATTTTCTGGTGTATTTTCAATGACACCTGCCCCAATTTCCTTGCGTCTGGCAAAATGGGTCAGGTCAGGGCCAATTGTGGCCTCTGCTTTCGTTCCCTGAATCGTATGACATTGTGGACAGGTTGCCTGGAAAAAATATTTTTTACCTTCCGCGGCTAATTTATCATCCTTCGCCAGAGGGGAAAGTAGCTTGGGTTGTTCGGTCGCTTGCTTTTCACTGGCTTCCCACTTTTGAAATTCTTCATCTGTGACTGCGTAGACCTTGAAATTCATCCAGGCATGCTGGGCACCGCAGTATTCAGAACAGCGCCCCTGATAAGAGCCCGGATTGGTTGCCTGTAACCAGATATAATTATCCCGACCGGGGATGGCATCGATTTTGCGACCCAGTTGCGGGACCCAGAAACAATGGATCACATCAGCAGAAGTCACCAGGATGCGAAATTTTTTGTCTTTGTCGGCGGGCATGTAGATTTCATTGGCGGTAATCACTCCCGACTTGGGATATTTCACTTCCCACCACCATTGATGGCCAGTCACGATCAGATCGACATCATTGAAGTTTGTCTTACCGTCTGGGTCGGCATGAGGAATGGCATTGAGGGTGATGACAAGATTGGCACTGATGGCCACCAGCCAGATGACGATGATCACAGGACCAATCATCCAGAAGATTTCGGATTTCTCGCTACCAAAATCCTGTTCTGGGAGCGTGTCACGGCGTCGACCACGCGAGATGGCAATCAGGATCAAGCCTGAGACGATCGCGAATATGACAGCACTGATGAGTAATACCTGAAGAAACAGATTGTTAATGGCCTCTGCCTGCGGAGACGCGGGGTCAAGAACAGGAATCACAGAGTTCATAATCAATGCCTGGCATCTGGTATTCAAAGGTGTCTGTTTCGCGCTGATGTGTTACTGGACCGGTGAGAGGGTCACAGTAAAGTTCCAGTTTTAAATCTGGATGCGTCCCAGTATAGTGCATTAGTCTGATTAATGAATGTGAATTCATCAATTTCTAATATGAAAAAAAATGATCCACTGACAAAATAGTTCAGGACCCAGTTGAACTATCTTACCTATGTGAATATAGATTCGAGCGATTTCATATAATGGTCATCCTTTCCATCGTAATGGGGAGGACTTTGACTTTAACGAATCGTGAAAGTGATCCGTTCATTTCTTCAATAGCGAATCTGTTCAATTAAATGCAGACGCGATGATGTTTGACAGTTTTACCAGACGCCAGGGGGCTTGAGAACGAATGGCCGTGGTTAACAGCACTGCAAAGCCTTCACGGCGGCGGTCCATCCAGACCATGGTTCCTGTGGCACCGGTGTGTCCAAATACACTGCGGTCGAGCAGGTTTCCCCAGCTTCCGGACTGCCCGGGATGATTTAATCGCCAGCCCAGTCCCCAGGGTTGAGAACGGCGGATCGGTTCGGGCAGATCGGGATAATCATTCAGACGGTTAGTCGTTGCCATCTCCAGCATGGAGCGGGAGAGCAGGCGACGGTCTGCCACTTCTCCATAATTCAGCATGCACTGACAGATGACTGCCATATCAGCGGGGGAACTGAACATGCCTCCCCAGGGGACTCCGAGATCCTGCCAGTAAGGACTGTTCCAGCCAAAGTTGGAACCAATCTGATATTCCGGTGTTTCGACGCGGACCAGTCGTTCACGGGGAAAGTCTCCCCGTCCCAGCCAGGTATTCTGAAGCCCCAGTGGTTTGATAATCTCGTCTCGAACGTGCTGCGCTATGGTTTTTCGAGTCAGTCGCTGTACGATTTCAGCTACAATCAGTGTCCCCATGCTCTGGTAGCTCAGTCCGGTTCCCGCTGGCTGGAACAGGGGGACGGTATCGTAGATCGCACCCTTAACAAACTGTTTCAGTGGGGCCAGGGACTGTCGCAGTTCGACATTTTTATCCAGCATATCAGGCATGCCTGACGTGTGGGTAAACAGGTGATGTACCAGGATGGATTCTTTATGGTGTGCTGCAAAGTCGGGGATATAGTGTGTGACGGGGAGTGAAAGAACCAGTTCGCCTCGCTCCACCAGTCGCAGTGCACTCATGTAGACAATCGGCTTGGTAATGGAAGCGAGCAGAAACATGCCGTCACTGCGAATGTCTTCCGCATTTTTTTCAGGCCCCTGTTTTCCAAAGAATTGAGGCTCGACCATCTTTCCGTGTCGTCCGACGACAATTGCGGCACCGGGAACACTTCCTTCTGCAGTCCACTCTTTCAGCAAACTTCCCGCCTGTTGCAGTCGTTGAGCATCGAGTTTGATTTCCTCTGGTTTAGCGATCGGCAGCGAAGTCATGGGCTTGTTCCTGATCCGGTATTCTCAGTGTTGACTCTGCGAGGTTCTTTTACCATGATCGATTGTAAAGGGAGCGTCAAGCGATTGATTGTTGAATTCTCCTGATTCTGTTTCTGAGTTGTAGTATTCAGTGAAGGCCCTGTACATGAATCGGTTGTTGTTGACTGTTTTGATCCTCGTTTTGTCCGGATTTATTTGTACGGTATCAAAGGGGGCGGAACTGCCGGCACATGATGGCAGTTTTTCCATCTCCACACAGGAATGGCCGTTTCAACCAGGGCCACGGTCGGTCAAAGTATATATTTATTATCCGGGAAAAGCGCTCAACAATGTGAATGCCGAAACCGGGCTCATGCTCAATCTCCATAACTGGGGCGGCACGAATACGACAGGAGCCGGAAATCCAGCGGTACTCACAAAAGAGTTGAATGTGATCGCGATTTCTGTGGATTATGTGCAGAGCGGATCCTGGAAAAATCAGTCGGGGGCACCCTATGATTTTGGATATCTGCAGGCGATTGATGCGTTGCGGGCTCTTTCCTATGTTTTCCAGGCTTTAAACAAACAGAAGATCCCTTTTAACTCGCGTCGAATTTACTCCACCGGCGGTTCGGGAGGGGGAAATGTGACGTTAATGTGTAATAAGTTTGCACCGCATACCTTTACCTGTGTCGTTGATATCTGCGGGATGCCTCGTTTGTCGGATGACATCGCCTTTAATCTGCCGGGAGGCAGCAGTCTGAATGCCCGTTACAGCCAGGATAAAAGTGCCCCCAATTATCTTTCACCGGGGGCACAGGAACTGCGTTTTATTGGTAACCCCGATCATTTGAAAGCCATGAAAGCGATGGGGCATGCCGGGAAAATTGTGATTATCCACGGAGCAGGGGATACCACCTGTCCCTATGAAGATGCCCGGCAGATGTTTCAGAATATGCAGGCAGCGGAACTGGATGTCGAAGCGAAGTTTGTCACAGAGGCTGATCTGGATGGCGTGATATTCAAATCCACGGGACACTCACTGGGAGACCGGACGAAGATGATTGTTAAATATGGTGGTCCCTTTATTATTCCCGGTAAAGAGAAGTTTCGCCTGCGTCAGTCGCCGACCGATTTTGAATTACAACAGGATGTGGTCTACCCGACTTCAGATGGTCGCTATGTGATTTCCTATACAAACGGAATTCCTGCCGTGCGATTTGAAGCGAAGTGACTTACTGGTGAGTTTCTTTCCAATTATCAGTTAAGCCGGTCTTTCGGGATTAAAATCGATGAGTGCTTGTGGCGGTATGGCAACGCGCAGTGCATTCAAAACGGCGAGCACATCGATTACTTCCTGCGACAACGCGCCAGCTACGGGAGGGAGAAATCCAAAGGCTGCCAGCAGCATGCCGAACATGCTTAAGGCCATGCCTCCGATGGCGCTTTGCAAGGCGATGCGCCGCATGCGGCGGCTGATGTGCAGGAATTCATCGATCTTCTGCAGCGAACTGTCCATGACGATCACATCGGCGGCTTCGGTCGTGACATCACTGTTTTGGCCAAATGCCATGCCGATGGTCGCAGCGACCAGGGCAGGCGCATCGTTGATACCATCTCCGACGAAGATGGTATTTGCCTGACTGGTTTCCGCATTCACTATATCCAGTTTCTGTTCCGGGCTTTGACTGTAATAGACATTTTCGATTCCGACCTGCTCGGCCAGATAACGCACTTCTGATTCCCGGTCGCCGGAAACCAGCATGGTTTTCTGAATCTGATGGCGTGGGGACAGGTGTGAAATGAAAGACTGGCCGTCGGTTCGCGGGGTATCTCGAAATCGATAAATGCCGGCATATTGATCGTCAATCAGGATCACACATTCCAGACCTCCCGCCTGCGGGGGAAGCAGTGTTTCCAGTTCGGGTTGTTGTTTGAGCAGCTTTTTACGACTGGTAATCTGTACCGAATGTCCGTCGACAGTCCCCTGCATTCCCTGTCCGGGGGGCTCACTGATTTCTGTTGCATCATGCCTGGTCGCATTTTCTTTTTGCATCGTATTCAGAATTGCACCGGCGAGAGGATGTTTGGAAAAACGTTCCAGGCTGCCGACAAGTGAGAGGACTTTCTGAGGATTGAATCCTGGTGCGCAGAGTTGATCGGTGAGATGCGGTTCCCCATAGGTCAGGGTTCCCGTTTTATCGAAGATAATCACGCGACAGGTATCCGCTGTTTCCAGAGCGGTAGGATCACGAACAATGATGGCTCTTCGTGCGGCCAGAGAGATGGAGCCGATGATGGCGACCGGAATGGCAATCAGTAGCGGGCAGGGAGTTGCGACTACCATTACCGCCAGGAAGCGAACGGGATCACCAGACAGGCCCCAGGCAGCCAGTCCGATCAGCACTGCCAATGGGGTGTACCAGGCACCAAGTCTGTCCGCCAGTCGTCGCATGTGCGGGCGATGCTGTTCGGAGGTCTGCATCACCTGCATGATTTTGGCATAGCGGGAGTCGACAGCCCGTTTTTCTGCGCGGATGACCAGAGCCGCTTCCCCGTTGATGGCTCCCGAGAGAACCTGGGAACCCGGCGTTTTAGACATCATGTAGGGTTCGCCGGTAAGATAGGATTCGTCCATCACGCCATGCCCTTCGACTACGATTCCATCGACGGGACAGATTTCATGTGGGAAGATGGCTATCTTATCCCCGATGGCGATCTGATCCAGTGTGATATCTTCGATGTCGGAATCAGACTTTTTATGAGCGACCGAAGGCATGCGATTACTGAGTGCCTGCAAGACAGAAGAGGCGCTGCGGACAGCATACGCTTCCAGGGCTTCTCCGCCAGACAGCATCAGCACGACCAGCGAACCTGCCAGGTATTCGTCGAGAAGTACGGATACGACAATGGAGATTCCTGCCAGCAGGTCGGAACCAAACTCGCGATGAGCCATTTTGACCAGCAGTCCCCAGACCAGTGGTGTCCCGCCCAGAGCCAGCACGGCCCAGAGGGGCAGATTTTGAATGAATTCAGAACAGTCTGTTCCATAACGCAGAAATAAATGGGCTGTGATCATGATGACCGTAAAAACGGCTATCAATGTTTCCAGAGATTTCCAGACAGCGGAACCCGGTCTCGATGGATTGGAGTTCGACACGCTCATCCCTTAATATTTACTGATCCAGTAACAGTTGTATGTAGATGTTGACAATCCACTATAGATTGGAAATTCAAAGAGTAAACAGTTGGAATCCTGGAAGCGGCACATACAGGGAGATTCACCCCAGGTCAGGCAATGATCATTTGAGCAACCAGACCGAAAACAAAACCGATCACGGCACCCAGCGAAGGGGCCCAGCGTTGTTCAATTTGTGCCTGTGGCGCGATGTCCTGAAATGTCAGGTAGAGAATGCCTCCCGCTGCGAAGAGCATGATCAGGCCGACCAGTCTGGGGAATAACGCCAGTACGAAATAACCAGTCAGGCCTGAAACTGGTCCCAGGATCACCAGCAGGCAAAAACCAGGCAGGATGACGGACTTTCTCATCGTTGATGAACTGGCGAGTTCGCGATAGGCATTAAAGCCTTCGGGCAGGTTTTGCAACCCGATCAGGATGGCCAGGAGCAGACCAACCGACTGGCCGTCTGTGGCAAAGGATGCTCCTAATGCCATCGATTCAGGAACAAAGTCAAGCAGCATCGCGAGCAGCTGCGCAGCAGAACTGCGATGGGTGGCCAGAAAAATATCGCAAAACATAAAACAGATGCCGCCTGCCAGAATGGCCAGGGAGGCAATCCAGGGGGGCTGTTCAGAAATACCTTCCGGTATCAGTACCAGAGCTACCGCAGCCAGTAATACACCACCACCAAAGGCGATGACGGAGTGTCGGAACTCGTCTTCCAGCCACTGGGGATGTATATGTTCGATCTTAGCAAGAAAGCCACCCAGAGGAATAGTGATCCCCGCGAGTGTGGTCAGTACAACGACTTCCAATAC
>JAGQQP010000270.1 GCA_020426085.1 Planctomycetaceae bacterium
CTACGATCTGGATGGCAACTTTATTGAAGAAGTGATTACCGGTCTGGGGATGCCGACATCTGTTTCGATCCAGGGTGATTATGTTTCGGTACCCGATCTGCACGGGCGGCTGGTGATTCTGGACAAGACCAACACCATTGTCGCGGTGCTGGGGAACAATGAAGATCCCAAAACGAATCGCAATTTCAATGTGCCCCAGGATCAGTGGCGCGAAGGCATCTTCAGCGGCACCCATGGTTCCTACTGGGACAAAGATGGCAACCTGTATGTCCAGGACTGGAACGTTTCCGGACGTTTGATGAAACTGGTCCGGGTGAAATAACCCGGGTCCGAGATACAGCATGGATAGATCAGCCTGGATTGCGGGTGAGCTGGCCGAATGGCCCACAAAAACTGTGATGGCTCAAATTCTGCAACAGGCTGGTCTGCGAGTGCATGTGGGAGAGTATTCGGTTCAAATCGATGTTGGCGAAGGAGCCGACTTTTCATTCGAAGAATACGGCGGTGATCCTGGTGATCCCGTCATTTGTGCAGACGCTGACACTGCTGAAAATTTAATGGGCGCAGCGAAAATTGTTTCCGATGTATTGGCGAATGCAAAGCTGCGACATCGATTTGAAATTTACGATCATCGTCCCGACATGGCTGGATATCTTCATTATGACTGGCCGCCGAATCATGAGTAGCAACACTGTCAGGGTATCCGTCTTTTCAGGCTGATTCTAAAACCTCATTTATGAACTGCTCTTTTGCTGACTTCGGGGTGTACCGTATGGCGAACTGGGGCGATCCGGTGCCGAACAGCCGCGACAGGGGTGTGAACGGTGTCTGACAGGGGACCGACAGCGGTCCGAAGTCGTGTCGACCCGCACTTTTTTTGTCGGTGCTCAGACTGAACTAAATCGGGCGGGTGATATCGAGTATAATCTCTATCTGTAGCGTTAAATGAGCTTCTATAGTTTAGGGAATTCCTATTTCGGTGGCTCAGGGGATAATTCATCAGATTTCGCTAAGTCGAGTCAGGGACAGCAAAAGCGGGCAAACAATAATTTGTCTCGCGCGCGACGCAGATAACGCATCATGTCCCGATGCGGGAGGCTGTCAAGCTGATCATCGCGCACTGGATTGGGAAAAACGGAATCGAATGGTGATGGGATCTGCAGTAAGCGCAGCTGGTTCAGTCCTGGCTGGCGGCCCAGTAGACACCGGAGGCGATCAGGGAGTGTGGTCCTTTTTTGAATTCCGCATGCGGGCTGAAACAGATGACGCGACCGGAACCGAATTTGGAACGGATGATGGCGTGAGTGCCGACCATTGCTTCTGCCGGCGCACCGTTGCGGGCGACTCCGGATTCGAAAGTCGCCAGGACTTCATAGCCGGGGAGATCAGTTTGATTGTCGGGGACGAGCAGGGGACCGTTTGAATAATAGATGTTGTACTTTGATTTTGATTTACTGAGGACTTCAGAGCCGGCGGGGGTCAACTGGATCGTGACGTTGCTTTTGCCCCGGTTCCAGTGGGAGCGATCCCAGACACGGGCGTTGATAATATCGAGGGACCATTTGTAATGGGAAGAAGCCAGATAAGCACCGGCGCAGATGCCAACATAGCCGCCTCCGTTTTTCACGAACTTACGGACTTCTGCCCGGCCCTCCGGTTTGAGTGCTTTGGCCTGACCGCTGCCACTGCCGCCCGGCATGATGACGACGTCGAAGTTTTTGAGCTGACCATCGCGAATCTCTTCGGGAGAAATGATCGTGCATTGAAAGCCGTTTTCCGGGGTGAGAAAACGGGGAAGGCTTTCATCACCCAGGGAGCCGGACCCGGGGAAATCAAAAATGGCAACTCGGACCGGTGCGGTTTCTTCTGCTTTGTTTTCCTCCGCGAGGATTTCAGGTTGTAGAACTGAAAGCAGAGTGAGGCAGAATACGATCAGCAGAAATTGTGAAACACGTGACATGGGATTAACCTTAGAGTAAAAGATGAATTCAGGGAATCACAATCGTCTTTTTGACAGGAGCAAACGCGGGCGGTGCCGGTGCAGGCAGTGTCACCGCTGCCTGCTTCATCTCGCGGAGTTCCTGCTGCATGGCGTTCATCGCGAGATTCGCCATTTTCTGATGAAAGCGAGTGACGGCACCCGTCGGGTAGCCATGTTCTCTGCGTGCCGCCTGGAATTTATTGGTGAGTGTGAGGATTTTGTCTTCCACGGGCCAAAGATCAGACCAGATGCCAGGCAGACAGTCCGTATTGATACTTTCTCCGTCGTCGGTTTTATTCCAGTCGCGGAGCGTGATCGCGATTTCTCCCAGTTCGGCTCCGTTCTCATCTGTCAGCGGATCGGCGATGGACTGGACGTCGACCCATGTGGGAACAGCGAGAGAAAAACTGGGGTCGCCGAGAATGGTCCACATTGTTGCCAGTCGGGGATCTTCACCTGGTTTCACTCCGTGGAAGACAGCGGCGGAAACCGTGGTGGTGCGGCTGATGGTATTTTTTGTGGCGATGGTTGCAGGCAGTGGTTTTGCGGCATTATTCACGGTGCCGGGATGAGGAACTCCTGTGGCATGAGAGAGGTCGCGCGTCAGATGACGAATCACATACTCGACAGAAATGCCTTTCGATTTTTGAATATCGAGTCGGGAACAGGCCTGCGAATAGCGTTCAGCGGAGTAGATGGTTCCCAGTTGCTCTGGTGTCGGATTGGCGGGGAAATCGCGGGCGGTGGTCGCGAAGTTGGACCGCACGATGTAGCCGTTCGGAGCGACCGCCGGATCGTTGGCATCGAACATGGTGAAACTGGTGGGGCCGGTTTCGAAAAGGGCTGCGCCCCCCTGAGCATCGATGACGCCGAAATTGGCGACCGTGCGTCGACCGCTCTGGTTGGTATCTTCGAGCAGTCGTTTGAAATCAGCGACCGTGCGGCAGGTCAGCAGGGCGCGTTTGATCAACAGACCATTGGCGGGCCCCGTTTTTTTGCCGGGTTGACGGAGGTCGGTACTGAGAGAGTTTTCGATACAGAAGCCGGCTTCGTTCATGCCCATCCAGGCCGACCTGCGACTGCCGGCATTGACGACGGCAACAGCTCGCAACGGACCTTCTGTGAGCAGCGCGACTTCATTGTGCCGGGCAGGGGCATCGCGGTTCTTCCAGAGCAGCGGTCGGCCGTCGACCGTCGCTTTGCCGCTGATGACGGCGGTGGTGCAGGCATCGAGCGGGAGAGGAGAACTTTTCCAGATCAGCAACAGCATCAGCATCCGAATCAGCGAGGCCCGGTTCGCGTACATAATTGGTGCATCCTTTGGAGGGAGTTAAACGGTTCGAATCTTCACAGGAAGAAAACTTCTAAATGGTTGAAACATTTTGAGTTTGGTTCACGATTCACTCAAGCGTCAAAAAGCGGGTTCATCAAACCTGCATCAAATCTTCATATTGTGCGATAGATTGATTTGCAGGGGAAATAAAAAATTTCAGATTCAGGGCAGATGGTCAAAGAAAATCTATAACTGGCGGGGCAGATGATTTATGCTGAGTGATGGCGAACAGCGAATGCGTTCATCCCGATTTACGTGTATTCAGAAAGGGGACTCTGATGCAGGAAACGCGATATACTGAGAAGCAGATTCTGTGTGGTATTTTTGAATGCTGGTGTGATGCGCTGGGGTATGATGAAGATGAAATGGAAATGGATCCTCCCTTTAGTGCCGAAACTCGCATTGATCTACACATGAAAGCGCACAATGATTGGGCAGACACCGATCTGGCGGATATCTTCTATCGTCTGGAGAGGCATTTCAAATTTCAAAGCACTCTGGAAGAATGGACTGAAGAACTGGGGATTGCGAATGTGCCCAGTGTGGAAGTGTGGGAAAACGAGATTGCGCCTCAATTTACTTTTGGTGCACTGGCGCGGTTTATTCAGAAGCGAGCTGTGAATACGGTTTCGTTTGAGCCCGTGATGGTGATCAATAAAGAGTGCCGATCGGCGGGTGTGTTTTATGGCATTGAGCAGATTTCGAATCAGCTGGTTTCAGCAAAATGTCAGGTCACGCCGAGTACAAAGATACTTGACGCGTTTCGCGGTTATCAACTGAATTCGTTCTGGAGTGAGCTCAGCTGGAGATCGGAAGTGCGTCTGCCAAGACTTACGCGACGCTGGGATTTTATCACAAGGTGGGGCTGCATGATTGCCTTCTGGGTGCTGTTGGTCGCCTTCCCCGCGTTAGTCTTTATGGAGAACTTTTATATCTTGCTTGGAGCAGTCCTGTATGTGATTTCAATCTGGTTTACTGATTCTGTCTATACTCATTATTCTGATCCGCTGCCACCCGAGTTACAGACGTTTCGCGATCTGGCGGTCTGGATTGTCGATCACGGTGGTGATGCGGAATGGATTCCAGCGAATGTCGCACCAAATTAATCTTAAGAGGAAATCTCAATGAGTCCGTTACTATATAGCGAGAAACAGATTCTGTGTGGGATAGCGGAACAGTTATGCTTAGGTCCGGATTTGCTTGTGACTCGTCCTCCATTGAAAGCGGAAGTACGGATTGATCATTACCTGCAGTCATTGATTCCCACGTGGGTGGATGAGGAAATTGAAATATCTGATTTCTTTGCATATTTCCAATACATGGAATATTACTTCCGGTTTAAGAGTTCTCACTCTGAATGGTCGGAGTATTTCAAACTCAATATCTACAAAGCGGATTATGAAAAGTGGGAAGAGTTCTATGCCGCTGATTTTACTTTCGGCAGGTTGGCGCAATTTATTGCAGCGCGGGCGACGGCGATTTCCTTTCAGCCGGTAGAAGTGCTGGGAACTGAGTGCGGACCGGCGGGCGCGTTTTATGGACTTCAGGGACTCGTTAAATCGTTGAAAAAGCGATCTCCGGACTTCGGGCCAAGTACGAGAATCAGGGATGTTTTGAAGGGAGATTCGGTCGTTTATTTCTGGTCACAACTTCGCGGGATCACGGAACAGGGAGTGGTTGAACTTCCCGCCGGCTGGCGTTATCTGCAAGTAACTGCTTTCGCCAGTCTGATCTGTTTTACGACCGTAGTGGCGGTATTAATCAGTCTGTTGAAGCTGGAACCGGTATATATCGCCAGCATTTTTGCAGTTGTTCCAGTGGGTATGTTTGCAGTCTGGATCTATCAGCGTTGGAGTAACCCTCTGCCATCCGATCTGCAGACCTTTCGCGACCTGGCGGTATTGATTGCCAATCTGGATTGTGAGGCGGTGCGGGGAAGCAACATGAAAACAAACAGTGCAGGGAAGGGACTCACCTGATGAATGAGAAACAGATATTAAGTGGTATCGTAGAGAGCCTGATTTATACTCTGGGTATTGATCTAGAAGAAGCTCAGGAACTGGTTTCGGATGTGGAATTAAGAATCGATCTGTCTTTGAAGAAAGCCAACGAGTGGCAGGAATTCGATTTTTCTGACTTTGTCTATCAAATCGAACGTTTTTTTCATTTTGAATTTTCGAGCGAGGAACGTCGAAAAATATTCGGGCTCGGTGCAGGCTATCAATCTGCGGAAGAATGGATTGAGCATGTGGGACAGCATTTAACTTTTAGAGCACTTGTTGAGTCTATTGCCGAGCGTGCTCCTCATATATCCTTTCAACCCGTGACAGTGATTGATCGTGAATGTGCTCCCGCTGGTGCGTTTTATGGGATGCTGGAGCTGTCGGAAAAGTTCTATCCGGCTGCCTGTCGATTAACACCCTCCACACGAATTCTGGATGCATTTCGAGGCAGGCAACTGGATGGTTTCTGGAGCGAGCTGAAATGGCGGACTGATAACAGACTGACTGAGCTGAAATCTTTCTGGTTTCTGATGGAGGGGTGTGGCTGTCTGGTGTTCTGGCTTGTTCTGTTGATCTCAGTGGTCTTGTTTCTGGATGGCAATTATCTGTATCCCGTGTTAACCACTGCGACAACCTATGCACTCTGGAAGGTCTTCTCGATTTGTTGTTACAGATCCAATCCCTTGCCGGCAGGTTTTAAAACGTTTCGTGATCTGGCAGTGCTGATTGCCGAGCATGACAGTGAAGCAATACATCAATCTGTGAAAGGATAACCTCATTGGTG
>JAGQQP010000271.1 GCA_020426085.1 Planctomycetaceae bacterium
CAGGAAGGAGGTCAGACTGGCGAGGGCCATCCGCGCTGTCAGAAACACGCGGGAATCCCCCGTCGAAAGCACTTCGAGTTGCTCCAGAAGAGGAGAAAATGTCTTCACCAGCCAGATGATCATGAAGTAATTTACTCGCCACTAACAATCTGAACCAGATCAGTTTCTCTGTTTCGCCTCGTAATCCGAGAGACGTCAGTCAATTCCGTTCCGCACAATAGGACAATATAAAAAGACTCCGGACGCCGAGACCCCAATCCCGACGTCCGGAAATGATTTCACCATAATACAGCAGTGGAGTGATCGACCCAAGTAATCACAATTTCCGACGCTGATTTGTCCGCCGAAGCAGACGCGCTCTGGATTCCCGCAAACCCGAAGCATATGGTGAAATCACAAGTTTAGACACACGATATTTTAGTCGCTCCTGTTGTTTCCTGTTCTGAAACAATCTGCTGAAGATGCTGCAGCAAACGCTCCATCCGCATCCCGCGCGATCCTTTCACTAACACGATGTCTCCCGGCTCAAGATTTTCCACAACATCCTGAGCCAGCAGCTCCACATCAGCAGCAGTCGTAATTTCTGTTCGATTCATTCCTGCAGACCGGGCTCCCTGCGCCACAGACTCGGCCTGCTTTCCACAGGCAAACAGCAGATCAATGTCGCATTCGGCAACCAGTGATCCAATTTCACGATGATAGCGCGCGCTGTCCGGCCCCAGTTCCAGCATATCGCCGATCACCAGGATTCGTTTGCCGGTACCGGTATAATCGCGTAACACCTGGCACGCTGCCCGCATCGAATCGGGACTGGCGTTATAGGTATCGTCGATCACAGTCCAGTCACCGATCTGCATTCGATGACAGCGTCCCGGAACCGTCGCATAGTTTCGCAGACTCTCTGCCACATCCTGATCGGAGACTCCCAGCTCGCGCGCCACCACGATTGCCGCCAGAGCAGCATAGATAAAATGTCCTCCCATCACCGGCAACTGATACTGCTGATCATTCACCCGAAATGAGATGCCTTGCCGATTCTGTGTAATCGCGACCGCCTGCAAATCATTGTCGGCTCCCAGACCGACCCGCACCGTCCGGGCAGTGGTTCGAGCAGCCAGATAGTCGGCAAACGGGTCATCGCCGCACACCACAGCCAGCCCTGATGCCGGCAGTTGTTCGAACAGTGCCCCTTTGGTTTCAGCAGTCTGCTGCAGTGTCCCAAAATGTTCCAGATGCGAGTGGCCGATGCAAGTAATCACCCCGATCTGAGGCTGGGATATCTCAGCCAGCGTTCCAATTTCTCCCGCATGCGATGCCGCCAGTTCCAGCACCGCAAACTGGTGAGAGGCTTCGATCTCCGCAATACTTAAAGGCACACCGAACTCATTATTGAAGTTCGCAGGGCTCTGAATCCCGTTCAGGCAGGACGATAACGCGGTATAAATCATCGAGCGTGTGGTCGTTTTTCCCACACTGCCAGTAACGCCGATCACCTGCGCGGTCTGCTGCTCCCGGTACCAGCGGGCAAACTGCAGCAGCGCGTGATTGACATCTTCGACTTCCAGCAGAAGCTGAGAACCGGGATCTGCGATTTTTCCCCGTTTCACCACACAGGCAACAGCACCACGCGCCAGCGCCTGGCTGACAAACTCATGTCCATCCAACCGCTGCCCCTGAATGGCAAAGAACAGATCGTTCTCCTGTGTCGTACGCGAATCAATGGAAATTCCCGCAACCTCAGCCAGTTCCTGGAGCGGGTTGGTTGCCCCCCTCCGAATCACCTGGCTGATTGTGTTGATTGAGATACGATCCATTGGCCTGTTTTGTTTTTCTAAATACTCGGAAACAGAATTGACTGGTGCCGTGTCAGTTATGCAGGCACCTTGTGTGAATTTTCGATACGTTTTTTCCGGAAATAATTTTCGACAACCTGCTGATCACTGAAGGGAATAATCTGATCGCCGATAATCTGTTCGTTTTCATGCCCTTTGCCGGCGATGAGAACCAGGTCCCCCGCGCTGGCTTCTGACAGAGCATGATGAATCGCTTCCCGTCGATCAATAATCTGCTCAGGGGATACGCCTTTGGCTCGGCACCCTTCGGCAATCGCATGGATAATCTGTTCGGGATCTTCACTGCGGGGATTGTCACTGGTGATGATAACCCGATCCGCTTCACTTCCCGCCAGTCCCAGCAGCCTGCGTTTTGCAGTATCCCGATCTCCGCCTGCACCGAACACACAAAAGACACGCCCGGAACAAAGCTGTTTCGCGGAACGGATCACATGGCTCAAGGCATCATCAGTGTGAGCATAATCAATCAGTACGGTAAATGATTGACCGCAGGCCACGCGCTCCATCCTGCCGGGCACTGCTGCCAGTTTCTCAATTCCCGCAGCGATCTCGGTTAATGAGAGTCCCAGACTGAGACAGGCAGCAGCAGCAGCCAGACAGTTGGAAATATTATGCGTTCCAATCAGTGACGTTCGCACCGGAACGGAATCCCCATTGAACTGAATTTCGAACCTGGCCCCCGCCGTTGATTCCTGCAGATTTTGAGCGACCACATCCGCCTGACCTTCCACAGAATACGTTAACAGTCTCTGCGATGACTTCACCTGGGATGCAAAGGAACGGCAAGTGGTATCATCCCAGTTCAGAACCACTGTCCCTTCCGGTTTGACATGTTGAATCAGGCGGACTTTACAGGCAGCATAGTTTCCAAAGTTCTGATGGTAGTCAAAATGGTCCTGCGTTACATTTGTGATGACCCCGACAGCAAGCGCGGTCCCTGCCAGACGACTCTGGTCCAACGCGTGACTGGAAACTTCCATCACTGCATGCGTGGTTTTTCTACAAACCATTTCCGCCAGCAATTGTGAAAGCACATTCGCATCAGGCGTGGTCAGTGAAGCAGGTCGGGATGAGACTCCGTCGTGATACTCAACCGTACCGGAAAGCCCCGTTCTCCTGCCTGAGTTCTGCAGGATGGAGCGTACCAGCCAGCTGACAGTAGTTTTTCCATTGGTTCCCGTTACCCCGACCGTTTCCAGACGTCGTGCAGGTCGTCCCGCAAGTTCAGAGCAGAGCAGGGCATAGACCTTACGCACATCGGGGACAATACACTGAGGCACCTGCAGCCCCGTTAAAGGACGTTCCGTCAGAACTGCTTTTGCACCTTTTTGAATCGCTTCAGGAACATACTTTTCAGCACACTCTCTGGTGCCACTTACGACGGCAAACAGATCTCCTGGCTGACAGCAGCGACTGTCGGACTGGATCGAAGTCACAAAAACATCTGCACAATCAACAAAGCTTGCAGAGGGAATCAGCGAGCGGATGCTGACGGCAATTGTCCCAGGCGACAAGCTCATTGATGAAGATGACATGGATGTGAGGTAAGAACCATGCATTCCAGGCAAACCATTAGGTTAAAGAATCGATGGAAGGGAACTTCATTGACGTGATCGTGTGGTGAATAAATCCGGATCGCCCGAACGGGCAAAGGTATGTGAACGGGATCTGTTCAGAATGTGACAGGTCTTAAAGTGAGGAGCATTCTCGTAATTCTCTGATTCAGGTCAACCCTGGAAATCCAAAAAACAGCCCCCCCACATGCCAGCTTGTAAATATTACACAAACCACTCAAAACAAGCCCGTTCGGCACGACTTTCAATGCATCGTTTTGCTCCACATGAAAGCGGGTCGAGAACCCCGGGTCAGAAAATCAAAATGGACTCAGGACACGCCACACTCCCCAAAAATCCCCATCACACACCGAAATCAGCCAAATTTTCAATTCATTTTTGCCAGAAATTAAAATTAGTATTTTCACCTATTTAATACACAATGCTATGGATTCTGAAATTTTGCCTCGGTATCCTGAAAGAATACTCAGCCGTTAACTGTTCATTTCCCTAAACGACCTGAGTAAAGGAAACCTGCAGTCTGAACAGGCTGATCGTTTTTTTAATTTCAAAACAGCAAATTCTTGCTCACAACTTCTGAACTTCGATTACAAGGAGTTTTTATTCTATTTGTCAGATAGAGAAGTATTCTTACTCAATTTATTCCCATCACAGACAACTTATTCCGATGTGCCAAAGGAGAGAGAGAAGATGAAACTGAAATCGCGCCCCAAAAAAGGCTTCACTCTGATCGAATTACTTGTTGTCATCGCCATCATCGCTATACTAATCGCCCTGCTGCTTCCTGCAGTGCAACAGGCCCGGGAAGCCGCACGCCGCTCCACCTGCAAGAACAACATGAAACAAATCGGACTGGCGTTCCATAACTATCACGACACATTCTCACGATTTCCCATGCCTGCGATCCTCGGCGTCAATGGCTCAACAGGGGCAATCATGACCTCGAACAGCTGGGGGCTGGCCATCCTCCCATACGTCGATCAGGCCAACACCTATAACTTGTACAACTTTAACTCCAACTGCTGGACCGCGACCAATACAGCTGCGACTCAGACCTTCATCCCCAGCTATATCTGCCCTTCTTCACCAGGGGGAGGCAATCGTATCAATGTTTCCATTCCAGCCGGGGCCACTTCGTTCAATCCAGCTCAGGCCCTGAGTCTGGTCAACGCAGGTCCGATCGACTACATTTGCACAACCGTTGTCCAGGATGAATTTCTGGCAGCTGTCGGCTTAACAGGCAGCGATCGAAATGGCTGGGCCGAAGGGATCATCGCTGTCGCTGGTGCCCCCTCATTAACCCAGGGAGGGCAGGGAGGTCAGCTCAGAGACATGCTCGACGGTGCATCCAATACCATCCTGACTGGCGAACTGTCAAACCGGAACAATCTGATTCGCAACGGGACACAGGTGGCTTCTTCAGATCCGGAAGCACAGTTCCAGGCTGCGTTTGGCGGAGGAGCCTGGGCTGATCCACTCAATGGCACATGGCAATTGACCGGTAGACTCTTTGATGGCACATCTGACCGGGGCCCGTGTGCAATCAACTGCTCGAACGCCCGTTCGGTTTCCACCCACAGCGACCCCAACCGTTTTGCTGCCGGTCTATACTCCTACCATGTCGGCGGAGCTCATATTTTACTGGCAGATGGATCCGTTAGATTTCTCAGCGAGAACCTGTCGGGAGTCATATTCGCATCACTCGTGAGCCGCGCCAGCGGAGAGACGATTGGGGAATTCTAAGCTTCTCGCATGCTCTCACTGATATAGGAGGATGACGCACTTAAAAACCGTCTCCGATTGCCCTCGTCCTGTGAATTCGAACAGATTTCCTGATTCCGGGACGAGGTACTTCAACAGCCATACCTCTAGTTGCAAAAGGACTTAGCTCACAAAATGATCTGGACGAAATCTGTAAAAGAACTCATTGTGCTCTGTGCGATTTTTACGATTTTCGGATGCGGCAACTCTGAACCCAAGGGAGGCCCCAGAGCCAAAACCGTTCCCTTAACCGGAACCGTTTTAGTCGATGGCAAACCAGAAGAAGGCGTCACAGTCTCTTGTCATCCTGTTAACGGAGGAGTGAATAACCGCGTTCTCTCGGGAACAACCGATGCGTCCGGCAAAGTATTTATCAGCACCTACGTTTCGGGAGATGGCGTTCCCCCGGGAGAATACACGCTCACGTTCAAATGGGTAGAAAAAGGCCCGGGCTCAGAAAAAGATCTGCTGAAAGGCCGCTATACAAACCCAGAGAAATCAGAACATAAGGTGACCGCAACGGAAGGACAGGCTGCAGACCTGAACGAAATTAATTTAAAAACCAAATAGCATCGATTTCCTGAAACCCATCTCCACAAGCAGCTTCCCATAGACCTGTTTTCCGAAGCTGTCCTGAATAATCTTCCCATTCTCGCCCGTCTGATAAATGGAATAATGATATGCGTCTCAAATCTTTCCTTCTATTACTGGTTCTTACTGTTTCCGTCACGTCACATGCAGCAGAAAACACAAATATCCCAACCAGGCCGGAAGCAGCCAGCCAGATCCCTGACGCATTCTTTAAATACATCGAACGAGAGGAACCTGCCTATAAATGGGAAATCCATGATTCATTCTCGCACGAGGGTGTCACTGCCTATCCGGTTGAACTGACTTCTCAGACCTGG
>JAGQQP010000272.1 GCA_020426085.1 Planctomycetaceae bacterium
GACATTGTCTTCATAATTTTCCTGATCTTTCGAAAGATATTCCGGGGCAATCACGATGTAACCACGACGCTGCGACTGGCCGGGACCATTCTTATACTTTCCCCACCAGCCCAGTACTGAGTTTGCATCCAGAGTGGATGGCCGCAACGCAACGATCATCGGGTATGTATGATGCGGGTCGTATTCAATAGGTAACAATACAGAATAGGAAACGGGGACTTCGGCGTTCGGATCTGTCACATGCACGGGAAAAGAGTTTGAAACATCACGTACCGGCGCATCCAGAATGGGGGGCAGCAACGGAATCATCTGTTTGACCACTGCAGCAGAAACACCTTCCAGCTTACTGAGCGTTTCGAGCATCTGATCGTTCAACTGCTCATTTTCACTCCTCAGGTATTCCAACACCTGCGCCCGGGCCGTCCACAGGTTCAACGCAGTATTCAGATCGGTGGCAACATTCGCCGCACCGACGATCCAGCCTGAATAAGCCAGCGCGAGTTTTTCCCGCGCGGAGAGTGACTCATCGCTTTCCAGATTCAGGAATGCGCCCAGACGCCCAATGGTTTCGAAACTGAGTTGTGACATCACTTCGCGGCGATAAGCCTGCAGAAGATTTCGCGTCTCAGGATCTTCAATCTCTGCTTCCAGTTCTCCCAGTCGAATCTGTGCTTTATCGATCTGTTCCTGCTGCTGGTGGTACTCATCCTGAACTTCACGGATCTGACGGAGAATAGATTGTGCCACGTTATCGGTAGGAAACTTCAAGATGGCATTTTGTGCCAGCCGGTGCTGACCTGCTTTACGGCGCTGGTTCAGTTCATCGAGCAGTTGCTGACTTTGCAGTGTGCGTAACTCAGTCACGTAAGACGCGATTTTATCTTTGTACTCAGGGAAATCGCGTTCGATATTTTCAAATGCTTTACCGGCGGGAAGGTACAAACCGGCCTGAATATAAAACCGAGCCACAGCAATGCGCTCATTCGGATTCAGTTGATCGATGGCGCGGTTCAGCATCGCGTCTAAGTTTTCTTCCTTGATCGATGTCGTACGCAGTCCCAGATCCCATTGCTGCTTGAGCCCTGTCACCTTGAGATACTCCGGAGTGATCTCGGTCACCCCCTGCAGCAAAGGCAGATTTCCTTTGCTCGTATTCAGGGTTACAGTCCGCCGCCCAAACTCATCGAAGTCGGTCACATCAATATAGGAACCAACGGTCTTCAGCATCTGATTGCGGCCCGTGACCCGCTGGGGCAACTTGAAGGTTTCCAAACGGGACAGTTCCTGATCGTGATTTTTTCGTACCACCTGTCTGCGGGGGACAAAGTAACGCACCATCCCGTCATCGACCAGATAAATCGGTGCACCATCAAACGTGCGCGCCGATTCCTGGGGAGGGACGTCCCCTTCCAGTTTCGCTGCCAGCGTATCTGTCAGGCCTAGAATTGGAACCAGTGATCCCCTGATAATCGTGCCATGCTCCAGTTCCACCTCTCCCGCCTGAGCAGTCGAAAGCGGAAACAGCTCCAACCCGAGGAAACAGAGAATCAGCGCATACACAAAACGGGATTGAAATAATCGACCGGAACTGTGTCGGGAATCAGAAACGAACTCAGGAAATAATCGTACAGTCATACTGGTTTCATCGACAGACTGCCTGTCGGAATTTGAGAAATTAAATCCCCCTGCCGATTACCTACGATTCCTGGAACCGTTCATTGGCAAAAGTTCAGGAGAAATCGCTGAATTTGGCAATCCAGTGCCTCGAACACCGATACAAACAGAGAACCAGGGCAATCTGTTCCGACTGAAACGATAATCCGTTTCGCCTCGTCGCAGAAGTTCATCAGTTTCCAGTATAGTGGGCCAGCGACCCCATCGCCAGATTTTCCTGAATCCCAATCGTTTTCAGGGCCGTATTACCAGGTGCACGCGTGGCCGGTCAGCATTTGAAATGCTTCAAAATACTTTTCACGGGTTTTCATCACGATCTCATCGGGTAACACGGGGGGCGTGCTGTTTTTGTCCCAGGTCGTGGTTTCCAGCCAGTCACGTACAAACTGTTTGTCCAGCGAAGGTTGAGCCCCCCCTGGCTGGTATAGATCTGCTGGCCAGAAGCGGGAACTGTCGGGAGTCAGGACTTCATCGATCAGAATCGGTTCCCCGTCCAGCAGACCGAATTCGAACTTGGTATCTGCTAAAATAATCCCCTGCTGACGTGCGTATTCTGAACCCTGCTGATAGATCTGAATACTCAGTTCACGCAGGCGGTCAGCCAGTTCGCCGCCAATCGCATCACGCATGGTCTGGAATGAAACATTTTCATCATGGCCAGTCTCTGCTTTTGTGGCTGGGGTAAAGAGCGGCTCGGGTAACTGGTCACTCTGCTGCATTCCAGCCGGCAACTCGATTCCACAGACGGCGCCATTCGCCAGATAATCTTTCCAGCCGGAACCGGAAAGATAGCCACGGACGACACATTCAAACGGGACGACTTCCGTTTTTCGAACCACCATACAGCGTCCCTGTAATGCTTCCAGGTCGGCATCATCGGGGAGTGGCAGGTCGGCGGGATTCATACTCAGCAGGTGATTGGGAATCCCTCTAAACCGTTCAAACCAGAAGCGGCTGATCTGTGTCAGGACCCGGCCTTTATCCGGAATTCCGGGAGCCAGGATCCAGTCAAATGCACTGATCCGGTCGGTCGCCACGAAAAGCAACCGATCTCCAAAATCGTACACATCACGAACTTTTCCCCGTTTTACGGGAATACCGGAAAGCGTGCTTTCAATAAAAGCGGCTGCAGCCATATTCAGAGACCATCCTGATTAAAATCTAATGAATTTGAACATTCGAAGTTTAGCGGGATCGAAGCTGCTAAACAATTCAGGGCAGATTATTACCAGTAAATCCATTACAAAATGGGAAACCGGTAAGGTCACGCCAGATCCAGCATCTCCCCTCATCATGTACATCCATACGACTCTAGACTTGCCTCTGGTCCCTCAAACGCAATAATAGAGCTTAAGGCCCGGTCTCTTGCGCGTCTGTCCCTTAAATCCATAACATCATCCATCCTGTGCGTTTCAATCCCAAAATCGTTCAGGAGACGTTACAATAAACCCGATGACAGTCTTAACTCCTTCTTTCTAATTCAGATAACGATTGCGACCCGTTACATGGGCAACCTGCGTTTTTTAATTGCACCTTCTCAAGTACCTGAAGACTGGTCTGATCTTCATCGCGCTTATCTGAATGCTGTCGATGGTCGGGTGTTTCCAACCCGGGTTGAAGTTGACGGGAACGTCATCACTTTCCGCAGACAGACTTCGCAGAGTTGCAAACTGAATATTGTCTGGAACATCACTGACTTTGGTCGCCCCGTCGTCAGAACCGCATCGCTCCCAGAACGGGAAGAACCATATGTTCTGATGCTCGAACTGGCACGGGGAAAAATCTCGACACTCAAAGATCAACTCAGTGTCTGGCAGATTGCCGGCCTGAATATACCGGCTGAGTTAATCAAATTACACGATGAAGCGTTTGCTGCCTTTGCGCAGGCTGCCGTGATTCAGGACAAACTTGAGGAATGCTCGGAACTGGCAGGAGTCGCATTGCAGAAAGCACACGCTGCAGCAGAAATGCTGGTTCAAATCTATGCCCGTCAGAGACTGACGATTCTGCACCAGCGTTCTCAGGCCATGAAGCTCCCGGTATCACTGGGATGCAATCTGGGAGAATTCATTCCCAATGCCAGTGAAAGTAAACAGATCTGCCAGGCATTCGACGCCGCGAATATTGATCTGGTTAACTGGAAACTGATCGAAAAATACGAGGGAGATCAGGACTGGGACCTCTGTGATCAGCAGGTAGCCTGGTGCGAAAAAAATCATCTGCTGATCCGGGGAGGCTGCCTGCTGGATTTTGCACCGCACGGCCTGCCTGACTGGCTGGAATCCTGGAAGCTCGACATGGTCAACTTCCAGAGTATCATCTCGCATTTCATTGAAACCGCGATCACCCGCTATACCGGCAGTATTCGCACCTGGACGCTGGTTTCCGCAATGAACACAGGCGGCGTCTTCGGTCTTAACGAAGAAACGCGGCTCACACTGACGGCCCGTGCTATTGAAATCGCCAAGCAGACCGATGACTCCATCCAATGCTACATTCGAGTCGAACAACCCTGGGGAGATTACCTGTCGAAGGGGCAGCACCAGTTATCCCCCATGCAGTTTGTAGACGCGATTGATCGCCTGGGAGTCGGGCTTTCCGGCATCGATCTGGAACTGCGGATCGGCTACTACCCTAACGGCTCCCATCATCATGATCTGCTGGATATTTCCAAGCTGATCGATAAGTGGAGCGTGCTGAATCTGCCTCTGCATATAACGCTCGCATTCCCCAGTGATGATGCTGTCGTGGATGAGAAAAACCCATCCATGTCCAAAGTCCAGTCCAACCAGTGGAAGACCGACTGGAGTGAAGCCGCACAGGCCGAATGGGTCGACCTCTACCTCCCGCTCCTGCTGGCCAAACCCTCCGTCACAGGTGTGTACTGGTCCCGTTTTCGAGATCAGGATGCAAGACGTTTTCCTCATTCCGGTCTGATCAATCCCCAGGGACAGGCCAAACCCGCTTTGGATACGATTACAAAGTACCACAAACAGTACTGGCGTTCGTAACCAGAGACAACATCATCCATTTCGTGAGACTCGCTCAGTCGAAAAGTAGTTGGCAGCCTGTTAAAATGTCAGTGTGTGAATCACTGATCGTTCGAAGCCTGTGATGTAAACAGGCTTCCCCTTTCACGCAGTTTTCGACAGGCAATAAAGCCGTCTCCCCCTCTCAATCTCAAGGAATTTCCAATGGCTACCGAAAGCAAAGTACCAGAAGCCGGCAAGCGTGCTCCTGCTTTTAATCTTCCCGCATACCCGGAAGGGAAAGTGCGTCTGAGTCAGTTCAAGGGAGAAAAAAATGTTCTCCTTTACTTTTACCCCAAAGACAACACACCAGGCTGCACAACAGAATCGTGTGATTTTCGAGATCGCGTTGCCAAATTCAAACGCAAGGACACGGTCATTTTAGGCATCAGTCCTGACTCGGTCGCATCACACGAAAAGTTTGCCACCAAGTTCGAACTCCCCTTTACCCTGCTCTCCGATGAAAACCATGAGATCGCAGAGAAGTACGGAGTGTGGGTGGAAAAAATGAACTATGGCAAGAAATACATGGGCATTCAGCGATCGACATTCCTGATCGACAAGGAAGGCAAAATCGCCGCTGCCTGGCCTAAGGTGAAAGTCGACGGACACGCCGAAGAAGTCACCGCTGCACTCAAAGATCTGAAATAAATCAGACTCTGATCAGTTCTCTGAAACCCGAACCGCTGACTGGCTGTATTAACCGGCCAGTCGGCGTTCTTCTGTCGGGAATTGAATGAATGGCCCTACGGCTCCGTGCTGGCTGCCATCCCATTCGTGCTCATTCACTGCCGCCAGTACACGTTCGGCAACCTGCATTGCCTGCAGGGCCTGTGTACCACCTACCAGTGGTGCCGAACCGGTCTGGATCGCATCAACAAAACTGGCCAGTTCCGCAGTTAAAGCATCCGCGGCTGAGACTTCCGGTGTTTCCACTTTCAGAAACGTTCCGAATACATCCTGCTTCAATGCTTCCAGGTTTGCGCCTGCTTTGCGTGCGCGTTCCAGTGGAGGCGTTCCATACAACAGCGTTTCGGAAGGACGATAGGCGGTAACTTCGCGACTGGTAAAATCAACGCTGACACATCCCGCTGCACCCCAGAGCTGCATCGCCCGTTTCGCTGTGGGAGAAATGCGACTCGCTGTCAGATCGGCAATACAACCATTCTGAAATCGCAAACGTGCCTGCACGGCGTCTTCATGTTCGCCCATCACGGAAATACCAAACGCTTCGACGCTTTTGACAGTCGAATTAACGACTGAAAGCACCAGGTCGATATCATGAATCAGCAGATCGTGAATGACGCCGATATCGGTCGAACGGAAAGTATAGGGACTGACCCGCTCACTGCGAATGAACCGTGGATTCGGACAGCGATCGAAGGCAGCC
>JAGQQP010000273.1 GCA_020426085.1 Planctomycetaceae bacterium
CATCTTCCCGGTCCGCCCCTGATGGTGGCCGGCGAGGCTGGCGCGCTCACGCTGCGCAGCGCATTCAGCTGTCATGTCTGGTTCGTCCGCGCGCAACGTCAGCATGTGTTCTTCGGCCATGTCACGCATCGGCTGATCGGCGAGGGCACGCATGCACGCATTGCCGCCAAGACGGTGGTGCTGGCCAATGACCGCATTCCGACGATGCTCGATTTCTACTGTGTCTGAGCCGCGCCCATTGGTGGCCCGTGACAACGATGAGGAGGTGTCATGCAGGCGGATTCCCAACTTCAAGGGCGTGTTGCGCTGGTCACCGGCGCCAGCAAGGGCATCGGCCGCGCGATCGCATTGGCCTTCGGGCGGGCGGGGGCTGAGGTCGGCGTGACCGGGCGCAATGAGGCCGAACTCGATTCGGTGGCGCAGGAGATCGGTCACGCCGGCGGGCGCTGCCAGGTGGTGGTCGCGGACCTCGGAGAGCCCGGCGCCGAGCGTGGGGTGCTGGAGGCGGTGACCAGCACGCTTGGCGACATTGACATTCTGGTCAATAACGCCGGCATTATCCGGGATGGTCTTTTGGCAACCATGTCGGCCGAAGACTGGCAGGCTGTGATCGACACGAACCTCACCAGCGTATTCAACTTCTGTCAGGCTGTCACACGTCCGATGATGTCTAAACGTTACGGTCGCATTATCAACATGTCCAGTGTCGCTGCTCACTTCGGTAATTCCGGTCAGACAAACTACGCTGCCAGCAAAGGGGGAATCATCGGTTTCACTCGCTGCCTCGCGACTGAACTAGCTAAACGCGGTGTGACCGTGAATGCCGTTGCCCCGGGTTTCATTGAAACTGACATGACCGTCGACGTGCGAAATGCAGCCGGCGATCAGATCAAAAAACACATTCCTTCTCGACGCCTGGGGCTTCCTGAAGATATTTCCAATGCAGTATTATTCTTCGCTACAGAAGAGGCTTCCTATGTCACTGGCCAGACACTGGCCGTGGACGGCGGATTAACATTAGGTGGAATTTAAGTAAGTTGATTCGAAGCGGCTCGTCGTCGTTTTGGAAAATACATTTTTTGTTAAGTGTGATCGGTAGTCTTTAGAATTGGGTCAATTCGACTTACCGCATTACAAGAACTGTCAAAACTATTCTTCTCGCCGAATAGTTTTAAATCAGGCTGGGTCGGCGGGACTTATCGGCCAGCAGGTCGAACCAAGGAGTATTGAAATGCCAACTAGAGATGAAATCTTCGATTCCGTTCGTGAAACACTGGTTGACGCGCTCGGACTGGATGATGACGAAGTAGTGCCTGAAGCCACTCTGATGGGTGACCTGGGTGCTGAATCTATCGACTTCCTTGATATCGCATTCCGTCTGGAAAAAGCATTTGATATCAAAATTCCGCGCGGTGAACTGTTCCCCGAAAACATCGCTTCTTCCGATTCAGGTTTTGTCAAAGACGGTGAATTCACTGAAGCAGGTATCGCCGAACTCCGCGCCAAAATGCCGCATGCTGACATCGATTCCTTTGCAGATGACCCTAAAGTCGAAAACATGCAGGATCTGTTCACTGTCGACATGCTGGTTAACTTCCTCGAAGCACGACTGGGGTAATCACAGTCCTCTGAACCAGACTTACAGATGATAAGGCTGTCACAGCTCACTTCCGTGAGTTGTGCAGCTTTTCTTCCTGTCTGGTACTCAAGCTGCGCTACCAGTTAATTCATGCGAATTCACTGGGGATTCAAATATCGAACGAAAAGGTGTTCTTAAATGCGATGGTTCTGGATTGATCGCTTTATTGAATTTGAAAGCGGTTCTTATGCCAAAAGTGTGAAAAACGTCACACTGGCAGAAGAACATCTGCACGATCACTTCCCCGGTTTTCCCGTCATGCCCGGCTCTCTGATGATTGAGGGACTGGCACAGACCGGAGGCATACTGCTGGGTGAAATCAACGATTTTGAACACATCGTTATTCTGGCCAAAGTACCCCAGATGACGTTTCACAGCTGGGCCTGCCCGGGTGACCAGCTGATTTATACCGCCAAAATCACCAATGCGGGCGAAGAGGGAGGCGCTGTCGATGTGACGGCGATGGTCGGAGACCGTCTGGTTGCTGAAGGAAGCATTATTTTCGTCCACCTGGATCAGAGTGATTCGGAATTTGGAGCCATCGACCAGAAAAACTTTGTGTTTTCGATGAATCTGCTGGGAATCCTGGATGTCGGCAAGGCTGGAACCGGTGAAGATCAGCCCTGAGACAGCGATTTTTGAAAGCTTGCTCTAGAGGCCTTGATTCAAATTGAACTACAATCATAATTCAGGTATTCAAAAACCGCAGACTTAAACCGGCGGCAAGTTACATTTGGACAGTCCAACCGATTCTGAAATTTGCCTGCTGATACAAAATCAATTTTAAAACAAGAGTTCGAAGCTATGAACCGCCGCGTTGTGATCACTGGAATTGGCGCTATCACCCCCCTGGGAAAAACCGTAGAAGATACCTGGAAAGCGCTCCAGGAATCAAAATGCGGTATTTCCAACATCACTCATTTTGATGCTTCGAATTTCCCGACACGTTTTGCAGCGGAAGTCCACGATTTCCACCTGGGAGACTACGTCGATAATCTGGATCGCTTTGAGCATTCGGGACGTAATATCCGCTATGCCATTGGTGCAGCCACCCAGGCCGTCAAAGACTCCGGAATTCTGGACGATGATTTCGACCCTGCCACTTTCGGTGTCTACCTGGGAGCAGGCGAAGGGCAGCAGGACTTTTATACTTTCATGAAAATCATTGCCCAGGCCCAGAACGATGGTGAAGTCGATCTGGAAAAATTCACCAAAGTCGGACTCGAACAGCTCAATCCGCGGTTCGAACTTGAACAGGAACCCAATATGGCTGCCGGCCATCTGGCCAGCCTGTTCAATGCACAAGGTCCCAACCTGAACTGCCTGACTGCCTGTGCCGCTTCCAGCCAGGCCATTGGCGAAGCATCGGAACTGATTCGTCGCGGCGATGTCGATATCATGCTCTCCGGCGGTGCTCACAGCATGATTCATCCTTTCGGTGTGACTGGCTTCAGCCTGCTGACAGCCCTTTCAACCTTCAATGAAGATCCCTCAAAAGCATCTCGTCCCTTTGACCGCAACCGGGATGGATTTGTACTCGGCGAAGGTGCTGGTATGATGATCCTGGAAGACCTGGAACGTGCCCAGAAACGTGGTGCAAAAATTTATGGAGAACTGGTTGGCTACGGTTCCACCGCCGACGCATATCGTGTCACGGATATTCACCCCGATGGTCGCGGTGCCATCAAGTGTATCAAGATGGCAATGAACCATGCTCAGATCAATCAGGATGAGATTCATTACATCAACGCGCACGGAACCAGTACTGCGGTCAACGATCGTGTGGAAACCAAAGCAATCAAAGGCGCACTGGGAGAAGCGGCATACAAGACTCCTGTCTCCAGTATCAAAAGTATGATGGGACACCTGATTGCCGCAGCGGGTAGTGTGGAAGCCATCACCTGCCTGATGGCGATTCGCGATAATGTCGTACCGCCGACGATTAACTATGAAACGCCTGATCCTGATTGTGACCTGGATTATATTCCCAACGAAGCACGTCAGCAAAATGTGACAACCACTCTGTCAAACAGCTTTGGATTTGGCGGACAGAACATTGCTTTGATCTTCTCAGAATTCAAAGACTGAGTTGTAGTCAAATCAGTTAATACAATGGCTACTCTGTTGAAACTCGCTCAACGACTGCGTATTGCTTCCAGCTACTGTTTCGGAAGATTAATTTCTGTTTCGACATCACATTCTCAATGTGCGCTCCCTCTTCTCACCCAAAGTGAGGTCCAGACAAATTCTGTTTTTTTTACCAGGATCAGCCGAGTCCTGAGAAATTGATCAAGACGCTCATCAGGAAACCGGGTAAACTACGCATGTGCATCCTCTATGGAGATTTGCACAAAGTCAGTATCGTAGATAATCCCGGATTCCAGAGTCTACATCTTCAATTGAATTCAGAACTTGTGTGAGTGATTCTCAGGTTCTGCAACCGCCAGGGAGACAGCAGTGAGTTGGTTGCTTTGGTGCGTTTTGATCGCAGTCACAGTCGAGATAATGATCCAATACTGCATCATGCGCGCTGCTTACCCGGTACTGTTTGCGCCGATGCCCGATCGATTCAATCTGATCGGCACACTCGCACAACTACCAGAAAATGACAATCATATTCAGATCAGAGATGTGACATTTCCCACTTCGGACGGCCTGACACTGCATGGATTCATTGCCACTCCCACGGCAGTTCGCCCTAAAGGTGTGATACTCTTCTGCCATCCTTTTAAATCCACTGGACGAATTGCACTCTTCCAATGCCAGGGATTACTGGAAGCTGGCTTTGCTGTTTTCTCATTTGACTTTCGCAATCATGGAGAAAGTGATAGTGACCCTCGCTATCAGTCAATCCACTGGCTCTCACATTATGAACTGAATGATGCCAGATCCGCTATTCAATTCCTGCGATCTCAACCTGAACTATCCCAACTGCCATTGGGACTGCTGGGTATGAGTCGCGGAGCAGGAACTGCGCTTGCAGTTGCTGCCAAATCTGCTGATCTCCAATATGTCGCCTGTGAAGGTGCCTTTCTGAATGAGGAACTCTTTCTGGATCACGCGATTCGCTGGGGAGAACGTTTTCTGCCACGACTGTTTATACAAATCGTACCGACCTGGGAAGTCATTCGCGCCTTTCGGATCATGATCTGGTATTCACAACGTCGGCAGGGATGTCGATATATCAATCTGAAACCGCGCGTCAAAGATTTGAAAAATCGAAACCTGTTGTTTTTCACCGGTGAAAAAGATCAGAGTGTTGTTCCCCGTATGACACAGTTGATCGTAAAACGAATTCCTGATGCCCAAATCACCGTCTGCTCGTTATCTGGTGCCATTCACAATGCGGGACGCTTCACACAAATGGAAACATTTGACTCGACATTGATCGACTTTTTCTCACAAATGGTCGAGAACAACTCCCCAGTAAAAGAGCTCGAATTTTCAGAGCCAATCACAGGCCCTGGTGCCCCTCTCCCCAGTAAACGTTCTGCCTGAATTGAGTCGTCTCAAACGCTTCGACCAATTGAAATCGGGACAGCGACAGGACTTTTTGAGCTTTCTTGAGTTTATCCCCTGCTTTAAAATCACTGCCTATTTGACAGCGAATGCACGGAGATTATACGAATTGATCAAGAGACTCCCCATTAAGCTGAAATATAGCAACAACCCTATCTGCATACTAATTAACAACTTATAACACAACCATTTTTCTACATGACAATGGTATCTGATTTGCTTAACTTTATGCTAACAAAAAAAGCTATTTGCACGAATTCCGTTTCGAACTAAGGTTATGTTAAATGTCCGCTGTTGCGGCTGCCTTCCGGATTACTTGGTGAGATGTCATATGGTTATTGCCAGATCACAGGCTCCTTATCAGTTATTGATTGCTGATGATGATTCCGGGTTTCGCGCGGTGCTTAAGGAAGTGCTGGCCCCCTATTTCAGACTGTTCGAGGCTGAATCAGGCGAGGAAGCTGTTGAGCTGGTTGAGCAGATCTCTGTCGATATCGTCCTGCTGGACATGCATATGGACATTCTTACCGGTCTGGAAGCCGTACGTCTGATGAAGCAGATTAACGCCATGCTTCCCTGTATTCTCATCACCGCTGATGCGACTGATGAATTACGTCAGGATGCATCCGAAGCAAAGGCATACGAGGTCCTGTCTAAGCCTGTTAAACGTCAGGAGTTAGTGACAACCGTCTCACACGCGCTGGTTGACACCTACCACGACCCTGATGTCACAACCTGGCTGGGAAATTAGACCTGATTCTGCGATAGCAGCTTGCCCCTCTCTTTCGGTTAATCCACCCCGGTACAGAGACTTTTTCTACAGACTCCACTTTTCTTAAACCGCGGAGTGAAGTACACTTCCAGACAAAATTGACATTCTAAAAAGCATCACTGCCACCTGCATCCCTGATCAAATTGTGGAACAATAGAC
>JAGQQP010000274.1 GCA_020426085.1 Planctomycetaceae bacterium
TACTCTCTTCCCGATCCGTCCGGCACACCAGAGTGTTCTGACTGGTGGGGCATTCTGACCGGTTCTCCCAATCTGCACCCGGCGTTGTTGCAGGCACGAACCTTTCGCGCCATGGAGCTCTATACCGCTGCCCTGAGAGTACTGCATCCCTTGTTGCAGCATAATCCGACACCGGCGGTGCGTCGGGAATTCCATCTCTGTCAGGAAGAGCTGGCCTACCAGGAAAAACTGGAGATCGGGCATCTGCATTCCAGTCTCTTACGATCCAATGCCGCTTTCGATTCCAGAGGAGCATCAGATGTCACTCTACCACCCTATGCTGGTCCGCTCATGAAAGAACTGGTGGAGCCGCGAACTGTCCCTGATTCACTCTTCCGTGCCATCGAACACTACACCCGCGGAGACTGGGAATCAGCCCTGAAAGAACTGACCGCCGACGACAGCGAATCATTGTACGCGAAAGCTCAGATCCAGTTGGAATCGGGAGACCCGGAGGGTGCTAAAGCAACATTTCAAAAGCTGATTCAACTCCACCCCGACGATCAACTGGCTAATCCCAGCAAAAATATGGTGGAGACACTGCAATGAACCTGAAACATCCGCTGATACCACCACTGCTGATTCTGCTGCTGGCCTGTTTTTCAGGAACCGCCTGGTATCTGAACGGCTCTCATCAATCCGATCCGTTTATTCCCAAAGTGCGTGCCACCAAACAACCGGTCAAAATGAAACAGTGTTGTGAATGCCACGACAAAGTCTGCCAGCAGTACGCCGGAGCGCCCCACTTAAGAACACTGCGCAAAGCCTCTGATCCCGATGTGATCGATAAATTTGCCGGCAGGAAAATCACGCTCAAAGAGAATGGCCACACTTATGAGTTTTATAAAGACAATGACGAACTCTGGGTGAAGTGTGACAGCTATCCCAACCCGGTTCGCATTGAATGGCTCTTTGGCTCCGGCCTGCATGCGATCACTCCGGTCTCGCTATTCCCAAATGAAGCAGGCAAGTCGGAACTGCTGCAGCATATTGTCTCCTGGTACCCCTCAGACAAACTAGGCATCACCCTCGGACTGCAGGAACTGGCTCACGATCAGACCGGCATCCAGGCCCTGGGAGAGGTCAGTTCTCACGCCAGTACATTGAATTGCTTTGGTTGTCATACATCGTACCTGGGCGACGTCCAGGGAGAGATCAATACGAAAGAGATGATTCCCGGCGTCTCCTGTGTTCGCTGCCATCTGGAAGGGGAAGAACATATCCAGGCTGCAGAACGGGGGGATAAGAATTTACATATTCTCAACTGGAATCAGCTGACACCTCTCGATTCCATCAACCGCTGCGGCGAATGCCATCGCCGATCAGATCAACTGGAGCCGGACGAAATCCATCCAGACAATGAGCTGCTGATTCGCTTCGCTCCCGTCGGTCTGTCTCAGAGTCCCTGTTTTTTGAAGCAGAGTGATGTGAAATTTGCCGATGGAAAAACAGCACGCATGGACTGCACGACTTGTCACAACCCTCATCAGCAGGCCAGCAGAGATCCCGAATTTTATCGCCAGATCTGTCTGAAGTGTCACAGCGATCTGAAAGACCACGCTCCGGTCTGCTCCAAAGAATCCATGCAAAGTCAGTGCCTGCAATGTCATATGCCTGCGGTTCAGGTCCACGACAATCTGCCGTTCACGGATCACTGGATTCGCATCCGTGAACGGGACAAGGAACGCTTCCCTGAATTCCTGTTGAACAAATCAAACTGATGTTGTCAGGCGTCGCGCCGGCCATTACGATGTACTGGTACTTTAATCCAAAGGCGTTTCGTGACGACAAACGTATTATCGATCCTGTTTTCGCTTCTGATTCTGGTCTGCCCCTTCAACTGCATGCCAGAAGACACTGCCGGTACGGAAACAACGACACACAGCTGTTGCAGCCATTGTCAGTCGCAATCAGAACAACTGCCGCTCGCTCCTGCTTCAGACACGGACTGTTGTCAATGTCTCTGCTCGGGAGCCATTCAGGAACAGGTAACACAGCTGGATAACATTGCTGCTCCTGTCTGCTGGATCACGCTACCGTTGATCAACCTCTCCGTTCAGACCGGCAGTATCGAACAGATTCATCCCTCAATTCTCGCGGAACCTGTTCCTCTCTACGGGCGCGCGCTGCGCTCTCTGCACATGTCCTTTCAGTGCTGATTTCATTCTGAATCCACGATTCGCTCCTGTTTTTGATCTTAAAATCGATTCTGCTGCGCGCATCTACAAAAGACTGGTGCCTGCAGAAGTATTCAGAATGATAATCCATGCTCTGGTTCTCACTCATTCCCTGGGAATATGGCGTCCGTAATCTCTTCAGGAGACCGGTGCGTACCCTGCTGACACTCTCCGGCTTGACCACCGTGATCGTACTGGTCTTCATTGTCATCGGATTTATCCGCGGACTGGAACACTCGCTGACTGCCAGTGGTGATCCCCAGGTCGCATTATTGTTTTCGCTGGGGATGGGCGAAAACCTGGAATACTCCTCGATTCCCATGCGGAGTAGTGAGCTGGTGGCTGCCAGTGTCACCGGGATTAAAGAATTCAATGATCGCAAGTATGTCTCGCCAGAACTCTATCTTGGAACTCAGATTGAACTGCCTGACGAAGGGCATGCCTCAATGGGACTGGTCCGGGGCGTCACTCAGTCTGCCCTCCTGGTCCGCAGGCAGGTGGAACTGGAATCGGGGTCCTGGCCAGGCCCAGGAGAAGTACTCAGCGGCACACTCGTCGCCACCAAACTGGGACTCACTGATCAGCAACTGGCGGTCGGCAAGAAGATTGTTCTGGAAGGGCGTACGTGGAGGATCAGCGGGACATTCTCAGCAGCTGATTCCGCATTCGAATCGGAAATCTGGTGCCGCCTGGATGAACTGCAACAGGCGATGAAACGACAGGATCTGAGTCTGGTCGCCGTCACAATGAATTCCCCAGCCGACTTCCCCGACCTGGATCTGTTCTGTAAGGAACGACTCGACCTCGAACTGCAGGCGCTGCGTGAAATCAATTATTACCAGGGGCTGAAAAAAGATTACGGCCCGATTCGCATGCTGGCCTGGCTGGTCGTCTTTCTGGTTTCCGGTGCAGGCGTGTTTGCCGGTCTGAATACGCTCTACGGTGCCGTCGTCGGCCGTACGCGTGAACTATCCATGCTACAGACACTCGGTTTTTTACGCCGCGCAATTGTGATCAGCCTGATCCAGGAAGGCGTGCTGCTGTCGACTGCCGCCAGCCTGATTGCCGCTTTGATTGCCGTGTTCCTGATCAATGGAGTCGCGGTGCGTTTTACCATGGGAGCTTTTTCGCTCCAGATTGATAGTATTTCCCTGTTAATCGGCTGTAGTGTCGGTGTGCTGTTGGGCCTCCTGGGAGCCATTCCCCCTGCTTTACGTGCACTCCGCCTGCCTGTGGTCGATGGATTAAAATCAGTTTAACCAACAATCGAACGCTGTGTTCGAACAATTATTTTTTAAAAGGATTGATACGAATGAAATTTCTTGTGAACCCCTTTGTTTGCTCTGCTGTTCTCATCGGCCTGGTCTCCGGATGTGGAGAGTCTGCTTCTACTCCAGAACAGTCCACTTCGAGCGAACCTGCTGCGTCTGAATCTGCCGCCATATCTGAAGTCCTGCTCAACAGCGAACCTGCAGGAGCAGAAGAAGTCATCGCAGCGCGTAAATCAGCTGAAGATGATGCGGAAGTCGTCGTTGTCGGCCGCATTGGTGGGAGTGAAAACCCCTGGGTCGATGGTCGCGCAGCCTTTTCCATCGTCGATAACTCTCTGAAAGCCTGTTCTGACATTGAAGGGGACGGCTGTGAAAAACCCTGGGATTACTGCTGTGAAACAGACAAGCTCCCTACTGCGACCGCGCTGGTCAAAGTGGTGAACCAGGACGGCTCTCTTATCAATGAAGATGCACGCAAGCTGTTGAACCTGAAAGAGCTGCAGACCGTCGTCGTCAAAGGGAAAGCCAAACGTGACGATGCGGGAAACCTGACTGTGTTTGCCAATGGTATCTTTGTACGGAAGTAAATCATGTCGCAAGTAGACCTTTCTCAATTAGCCATTGATCGCAGTGCGCCCTCACAGGTACGAGGACACACGCGATTGCGGCTCGTCACACGATTTCTCCTGCCGGGTCTGCTCGTACTGGGCTTCCTGGCGCTGATCTCCTGGGCATCCCGAGATCTGATTTTCCCTCCCCGGCAGGTGACGGTGATGCCCGTCATTGTCACACAGACATCGATTCGCAATGCCGGTACACCTTTATTCCAGGCCGCAGGCTGGGTTGAACCGCGGCCCACCCCCATCCGTGTGGCCGCGTTGGCTCCCGGTGTGATCGAAGAACTGCTGGTCGTTGAAGACCAGGAAGTCAAACAGGGGGAACCGATTGCTCAGCTGGTCAAAGAAGACGCGGCACTGTCATTGCGCGCCGCAACTGCAAACCTCAAGCTGCGCGAGGCGGAACGCGAACAGGCCAAAGCGACTCTGGCGGCTGCGGAAGTTCGCCTGGCGCAACCCGTGCACCGCGAAGCCACATTAAGATCTGCTGAAGCGGAGCTGGCGAAAATTGAAACCGAACTGAAGAACCTCCCCTTCATGATCCGTCGGGCACAGGCAGATTTAAATTTTGCCCAGAAAGATTACAAACGCAGACTGTCAGCTAAAGCTGCTGTCACTCAACGGGCCGTTGATGAAGCGCTGACAGCGCTGGAATCAGCGCGGGCCGCTGCCGAAGAGCTGGAAGGCCGCAACGTATCTCTGATTGCAGAACGCAAAGCACTCAAAGCACGCTGTGTCGCGTTGCAACGGGAACTGGAACTTCTGACCGAAGAAACCCAGGCGCGGGACGAGACAATCGCATTGATTCAGGCAGCCACCGCAAGACTGGACCAGGCGCGTGTCGCCGTCGATCAGGCAAAACTGACTTTAGACCGCATGACGATTCGTGCCCCGGTCACAGGTCGCATTTATCGACTGATCGGTCATCCAGGCTCCAGTATCGGCAATATGCTGACACAGATGTCAAGCCATGACGGCAGCACCGTCGTCACCATGTATCAACCGGATATGCTGCAGATCCGTGTCGATGTCCGCTTTGAAGATATTCCCAAGGTCAGCCTGAACCAGCCCGTGCAAATCAACAACCCCGCACTCAGGCAGCCAGTGACCGGCAAAGTGCTCTTCATCAGTTCTGAAGCAGACATTCAGAAAAATACGCTGCAGGTTAAAGTCAACATTGATGATACTAATCCGGTATTGAAACCGGAGATGCTGGTTGATGTCACCTTTCTGGCTCCCGAACCTGCAAATGACGCGGAAGCGGAGAAGGAAGAAACCCGAATCTATATCCCACGAAATATGATCGAACAGAATGCAGCCGGACAAAATATCGTCTGGATCGCCGATCAGTCGACGCGCACGGCACAGCCACAAATCATTCAAACTGAAACCAGTTCCAGCGGTCCCCTGGTTGAAGTGACAAACGGCTTAAATCTGACGAGTCATCTAATTTCGTCCTCCACAGCCGATCTGGAATCTGGCGACCGGATCACAATCACCGGTGAAACCGATCAAAAAGGAAACTGAATATGCCACTTGTTGTGATCAACAATCTGACAAAACAATATCATAAGGGAGGAGAAACAATTACTCCCCTGGATCAGGTCAGTCTGGAAATTGAACAGGGAGAATTCCTGTCACTCATGGGTGCCAGTGGAACGGGAAAATCGACGCTGCTCAACCTGATTGCCAGCATTGACCAGCCGAACGCTGGTTCGATCAGCGTCGATGGAGTCGAAATCACGAAACTATCCCGCTCGCAACTGGCGGGATGGCGAGCGGCTAATCTGGGTTATATTTTTCAGACACATAATCTGGTCCCCGTTTTAACAGCTTACGAAAACGTGGAACTCCCCCTGTTGCTGTTACCCATGTCCCGCGCGGAACGCAGAAAACGGGTGGAAGTTGCTCTGCAGGCAGTCGACCTGCTGGACCGGGCGGATCACTATCCCCGCCAGATGTCAGGCGGACAGGAACAGCGGG
>JAGQQP010000275.1 GCA_020426085.1 Planctomycetaceae bacterium
GAAAACTACGCCATGTGCGCCAAACTGTTGAAGCTGGCCCCTTCAGATCAGAGTAAAGAAAAACTGATGGTGGGCATGCTGGAAGCATTCCGCGGACAGAAGATCGACAACCTGCCGGAAGAGCTCAGCAAAGGTCTTGCTGAATACCAGAAGAGCCTGGGAGAATCGGACCTCGCATTAGCGTTACGACTGGGTGATAAGGAAGCGACTCAACGCGCCATTAAAATCATTGCCGACAAGAACGCAGACCGACCAACTCGCCTGACCTACATTGAAATTCTGGGTCAGTTGAAAGTTAAAGATGCCGTCGGCCCGTTAACTGCGATTCTCTCTTCATCGGGAGCTGACACCCACTCGTTAAAACGGGTCGCGCTGCAGGCTCTGATGAATTTTGAAAACCCGAGTATCGGCAAGAGTATTCTGGGCCGTTACCACAGTACCCTGCTCGATGAGCACGACGTCCGCGGAACCGCACAACGGGTGCTCGCCAGCCGCAAAGCATGGAGCAAGCAGTTCCTGACGGAAGTGGATGCGTGGCGGATCAAAGCCAATACGATTCCTCTGGATGTGGTGCAGCAGATGTCGCTGCACGACGACCCGGAGATCAAAGCCAGTATCAAAAAGCACTGGGGCAAAGTTCGTGGTTCGACTCCTGCAGAAAAACAGCAGGAAATGAAACGGGTGGCTGAACTCGTCAAAGCAGGGGGCGGCGAATTCTCAGCCGGGAAAGTCCTGTTTAATAAAACGTGTGCCGTCTGTCATACGCTGTATGGCGAAGGGGGCAAAGCAGGCCCCAAGCTGACCGGTTACGAACGGGATAACCTGGACTTCATGCTGTTGGCGGTTGTGGACCCGAGTGCTGCGATTCGGGAAGAGTTCACCAACTTCCTGGTCGTCACAGACGACGGGCGGACGGTGACAGGTCTGATTGATGAGCAGACGACCAAGACTCTCACGCTACGGGATGTCAAAGGACAGACCGTACTCATCAATAAAGATGAGATCGAAATCCTCAAAGCACTGGATCTGTCACTGATGCCTGATGGCTTGACCAAAAACATGAGCGATCAGGAAGTGAAGGATCTCTTCAACTATATCATGAGCCGTACACCCAACGGCGGGAAATAACGACCATAAAAATGGGGCGGGCTGCTCCCCTCGGCCTGCTCCATTTTTTATGCGTCGATGACTGTTTAAATTTTCTGTTCGGCCGTCTTCTGCTGCGCGGCCTGGGCTTTTCTCAGGTCCTGTAACAGCTTGATGATCGCTTCGTGGGCATGATAGGTCTGGCTGATCACCAGAGATTTGCTGGGTTCATGCACGGAAATGGTCCCCCCTTTAAACTGAAATGTATCGACCCAGGATTCACTGCCCGAGGAACCATAAACGGGAGTCAGCTTATCCATTCCCTCTGGTTTCCACTCGCCGATCCGTGCGTTACGAATCACCATTTCCAGGGCAGAATAATCATCGGGACCGGATTGGCATAAATCTCCCACGGGATAGACGCGCGTCATGAATGTCCGCGCCGCCCTTTCTTTTGTGGTAATCAGAACCATTTCCTTGTCGACCACGTACGTCAGATCGAGAGGCTCAAGGATGTATTCCAGGACATTCTGCAGGGATTGATCTGTGAATGTGACGTCGATCAGTTCTTCCCGGGTTATGCCGACTTCTTCCAGATATTTGTCCTGCAGCAAAATGGGGATATTATGCAGCTCGGAGAAATACACCATTGTTTCATGGAGCGGGACTTTAGGAAATTGTGCATGCGTATTCCGCTTCAACATGCTGTCGATCAATTCTTCCCGTTTGGTTAAAACGGGATAAAAGACAGGCTGTGCTTTCACAGTCACCAGAGGCGGTTCGACTTTCTGCTCTGCTTTCTTCTCCGGTGTCGCTTTTTTTTCTTCTGCCTGAATTGCCAGTGTTAATACTCCGCAGAGCAGAGCCCCCATGCCCACTGACATAAGTGGAGAACGAAGCTGTTTCTGAAAACGATGCATCACGGTTCCTCCCTGTTTTAAATCAAACGACTGGCGTGCAGTCGATCTGAAAACGGGTTTGTTATTCACTGTCTTTTTGTGCCTGACGGAGTTGTGTCAGTAATTCGACGATCGCATTATGGGCGTGATACGTCTGGCTGATCACCAGCGCATGGGACTGCTGCACCACGGAGATCGTACCCCCCGGTACATTCGTGAAATCAGCCATTGATCCTCCGCCACCACCGAATCCGCCACCTCCCAAGCCGCCCCCCAGTCCCCCACCTTGAACGTTAAAGAGACCTGTGCCGCTACTTCTTTTCTGTTCCTGATTGGATTGCGAATTACTCAACTGGGTACTGATGCGACTGGGTTTCCACTCTCCCAGATTTGCATTCTGGATGGAGGTTCCCAGGACCAGGTAATCTTCATCGATGATGCACAGATCAGCGACTGGGTAAACCCGGGTTTTATATTTGTTGTTTGCAGTCTCTTTTGAGAGCACCTGAATCAAACCCCGATCGACGATATAAGTCAGGTCCAGTGGATCCAGAATCTGCAGCAATGCATTACTGAGACTGACTCCGGAAAACTCAGCAGTAACGGGTTCTTCGATGGTAATCCCCACATTGTTCTCCAGGTCTTTTGCCTGGATCACAATCGGTACGTTATGTCTGTCAATGTAATACCCGATCACGTCTTCCAGTGGCGTTTCGACAAACTCAGCGTCGGTATCCGATTTCAGTGCGACTTCGAATGTCTGCTCGCGATCAGTAAGCGCGGGGTAAAAGACCGGCTTTGACGCTTTCGCTTTATTTTGCACCACGGGCGCACTTGATTTCGAATTCGCGTTGACAGCAGGTTTCTTCGCAGAAGCATCTTTCGGCTTCTGTTTCTCTTCCGCATTTGCCGTGATCAGAAAACCCGCTGCTACCAGGCAGCTCAACAGTGTAAACGCAACTTTTTTTCTTCGGCTTCCGATATCGGACATCTGTTTCATTTCCCTCTCCTGCGATAGCTGTTTTCAGAATGAATTCTGCTCTGATTCCAATTACATGTTCGAACTGTTTCCTCTGAGTCACCTATTCCTGAACACCGGCTTCTCTGATTTGAGTTAACAGATCGACGATAGCCTTGTGCGCATGGTAAGTCTGTGTGATGACCAGCGCGTTACTATGCGGAACAATCGTAATCGTTCCACCATCTCCGTCTTCATAAAGCAGGGGAGCGACACTTTCTCCTCCCTTGAATTTTCCATCGGGAATGTTGAAAAACCCCCCTCCTGCTGGAGAAGGACCGTTGGATTTTTGTGACTGATACTGGGTCTTTTCCGATGCACAACCGGTTTTCCGCGCCCGCCAGTCACCCAGGTCTGCATTTCTGAGCGCCGATTCCAGCGTGACATAATCTTCGACAGTCCGGCAGAGATCGCCAACAGGATAGACACGAGAGGTCAGTTTCTCACTCGCTTTAAATGTTGTCGTGATCTTCACGACACCATTTTCCACGATATAAGTTAAACCGATGGGTTGTAAAATGAGCTCCAACGCATCGTGTAGCGTCACTTCTTTGATATGGAGATTCACAGGCTCGTCCACCGTCAAGCCTTCCTCACCCAGATCATTGCTCATAATGATAATGGGGATTGCATGTTTCGCTGAAAAGAACGCCATAATTTCCAACAAAGGCTGGTCAGCGAATTCACAATCAGTTTCTTCACCCAGCGCCTCTTCAATCTTCAGTTCGCGTTTCGTTAGCGCCGGAAAAAAATTCTGCGTTTTCTTCACCTGATATTTTGACAGCGCTGTTTCAAATGACACCATCGACTGGGCCACAGGATTTTTTGTTACAGGAGCAACCGTTTTTTTCTTCACTTCCGCAGTCGCTACCAGTACCGTGCTTCCGACTGCCAGGAAGCAAAACAGGACTGCCACCATCTTCTGTTTCAGTAGCCAATTCATAACCAGTCCTCTGCTTCAAAAATGTGAGAATTGAAAATCACTTCACTTCAGATCTCAGACTGGCCTGATCATCGCGAACCTGTCTGAGCAGTTTCAGTAATTCTGTAATTTTGAAATGCACTCGATCCGTTTCATTCACCACCAGTGCCTGGCATTGGGGCACCACGGAAAAACTGCGACTAGAGTATTGCGCGACTGATTTTCGACTTGAATTTGCAGTTCCACCAATCACCAGATCATCCACCGGATAATATTTTTCTCGAATCGGAGAAGGAGGCAGACAGGTATTGCGAATCACATTTTCGAGTGCCTTGAATTCTTCTGGCAAGCTGCCTAAGTCGGCAATCGGATAGATCCGTAATTTCAGAGTACGATTTGCTTCTTCAATCGACGTAATCTTCAGAACCTGCTGATCGATGACGTAATCCAGGCCCAGAGGTCTCAGAATGGTGTCGAGTGCGGACTTGAGCGTAACCCCGTGCAGCGACACATTGACGGGTTCTTCTGTGGTAAGACCCTGTTCACGCAAAGCCCGCCCATCCAGAAAAACGTTAATGCCATGCTGTTTCTGTAAGATATTCAGGACTTCTGACAATGAGACGTCAGGAAACTTCGCTATTGTTACCGCATTGAGTTCCTGAAGCACGGCCTGTTCCCCCGGTGTCAACGGCGGATAGAAGGACTCAATGATCTTCTTTCCCGAGGCCTCTGAATTCCTTTGAGCCGGTTGAAGAGGTTGGCTTTTCTGCAAACTGACAAAGTCATCTTGAGCTGTGGTATGGTGATCTGACTCAGGCAAGAGCTCGGGATTGTTGATTCTTGTATTCTGCTCCACTTCCGCACTGACGGTCATCAGCACCCAGCCTGCGGAGATGCACAGAAACAGGGTAAACAGGTGATTTCGTTTTAGAAACCATTTCATTATGCGCACTCCTTACTAATGTCATCTCGAATTGATCTATCTCACCGACTCTCATTAAATCCATAGAGAGAATGATTCAGAAGCGATTACCATGTACTCGTCAAAGATGCCCGTTTCTGCTGGATGCCAGCAGCGCGAATGAACTTTACCCGGGCAACGAATCTGAACGATGAAAGAAATGAAATCAGACAATAAGAACGAGCATGCAATGAATGGATGAATATCTACTGATAGTAAAATCAGGATATCAAGCTGTCAACTTTTTTCTTGACGAAATTGCGAGGTATTGGTCCGTCAATCAAAGTTCGACGTAAGTTACGTTACTTCTGTCGGGTAATAAATCGCTGCAGTATGAGTAGAAACCCGGGGATCGTCAGTAAATAGCCTGCCATGAGAAACCCCCAGCCAGCGCCGACCGGCCCATACATTTTCCCCAGGTACCAGACCAGCAGTCCCGTGACCAACTGAGTCAGCGTATTCATAAACAGGAAGGGCTCCTGTTTAAACGGACGAATATACGCCATCACACACTGAGAGATATGAATGGGAATCAGAGCCAGCGCCAGCAAGACCGTCGGGTAAAGAGGCAGAATCCGTTCCTGCAGTTTCTGGATCAGGTACCAGACCGGTTCCAGCACATCCCAGCCTGCTGGTAATTCCACGCCTCGTACCAGTTGCAGCAACCAGACAATCAGACAGAACAGAGTCCCCCCGCTCAGGAGCACAATTGTAGAAACCTGAGTCAGGCGGCGGAAGACGCGATTCAGTTCCGGAATGTTATTCTGTGCGACCAGCGAACCAAACAATGGAGCGCGTGTCATCAGCCAGGACCAGGCCGCCATCTGCAGTGTAATCAGAGCGGTCCAGGTCAAGCCGATGCGGCCGGCAACCTCGGGTCCCTGATATTCAAACATCAGCGGAATGACAAAGGAGCTGGTGAAGTACGTCGCCATCGCCTGCACCGCCAGCTTCCACTGTATTGGCCAGACCTCTTCCGACCAGCTGACCTGTTCCCCTGAGCGTGGAGGCAATAATGAGACGAAAAACTGGCGGTAGCGAACACCAATCAGCCACAGTTCCCAGAACAGACGCACTGCACAGATCGCAACACAGGTCCAGATCCCGCCTCCGCTGGAAATCACGATCCATGCCACCAGCGTTCCCGTGATACTTTGAAAGGCCCGATAGCGGTTAGTAACCGATACCTGGTC
>JAGQQP010000276.1 GCA_020426085.1 Planctomycetaceae bacterium
AGGTCCTGCAGGACGTTTGTTCCTCGATACGCGAGCGTTGCCAGAAAGTGCCGCAGGGCATCTCGATTGATCATCGTATCCCATCCTGCTGGTCGTGAAAGTTAATTGTTAATCTTGCGGACAATGAAATAGATGCTGGCGTACATGCCCAGGAACATGATCCCCAGAACGAACAACAGCCAGGGTTCATTATTCCAGGCCCATTGTAAAAAGTTTTGATTGTTTGGCATGACACTATTTGAACTTTCTTTCAGCATGACCGTTCCTGTAATACCAATCCAGATTATATCTCAAGTGAATTTCGGCAGCCAGAACTTTTCGCATCATCGTTATGAGTGGCTGACTGTCACCAACTGCAGGCCGCAGTTGTCACCCCGTTCTTGACCTGTGTTGTTTATTTTATGATAATATCAACGTCTTTCGATGTGTTGATTCGATTATCTGAACTCGCCTGACAATTCCTCACCTGGTGACCTTATTCTCTGGAAATCTTATGGCTCGAAACTTATCAGATTGCTCAGGCGTGACCCGCCGGAATTTCGTGCAGGCAGGTCTGCTGGGGGCAGGAGGGCTGGGGCTGGCTGATCTGATGAAGCTCAAGGCCGAAGCATCGATTCCCGCGAAGCAGCAGGATACGAACGTCATTCTGTTCTGGTTGAGTGGCGGCCCCGGGCATATGGAGACCTGGGATCCCAAGCCGGATGCCCCCGCCGACTATCGCGGGCCGTTTCAGTCAATTGCCACGAGTCTGTCCGATGTCCGGTTCGGCGAACTGATGCCGGAACAGGCGAAGCTGGCGGAACATCTGGCAGTGCTGCGAACCGTCAATCATGGTTCGGGCGATCATACTAAAGGGAATCACTGGATGCTGACCGGCTTTGAAGGTCCCGCGTTCAATGCGCCCGACAATCGAGTACAGCGACGTCCGTCGATGGGCTCGGCGGCTTCCTTTTTACGCGGTGCGAACCAGGCAGGGATGCCCCCTTATGTGGGAGTGCCTCACTTGAAGGGGGGGACTGACAATCTGTTTCACTATTCTTCCTACATCGGGGGCGGCAGCAATCCGTTCATCGTGAATTCCGATCCGAATACCAGCAGCTTCAGCGTGCAGAATCTGACCTTAACGAAAGGCCTGTCATTTGATCGGCTGCAGAATCGACGGCAACTGCTGGGTTCGCTCGACAGGCTGCCACATGCGCATGAGAAAATGATTCTGGATGTGGACGAACATCAGCAGAAGGCGTTTGAACTGCTCAACTCGAAAGGGGTCCGCTCTGCGTTTGATATTTCGGCAGAACCTGATGCCCTGCGTGACAGTTACGGCAGACACACATTCGGCCAGAGTGCCTTGCTGGCGCGGCGGTTGATTGAGCATGGGGTGACCTTTGTGACGGTCAACTGTGTCCCCTGGGATCATCACGGTTCTGCGGGGCGCTATAAAACCGAAGAAGGGGCCCGCAAACTGATTCCGCCTCTCGATGCAGCGATTGCCGGTCTGATCCGCGATCTGATGGATCGTGGCTTATATGAAAAAACGCTTGTTGTGGCGATGGGCGAATTCGGTCGGACGCCTCGCATGAATATCCACGCGGGCCGCGATCACTGGGGGAGAACTTTCAGTGTGCTCATGGGGTGTGGCGGGATGAAGATGGGGCAGGTCATCGGCCGTTCCAGCCGGTATGGGGAAACAGTAGTGGAACGCCCCATCAGTCCGCAGGACGTCGCTGCTACCATCTATCGTCATCTGGGCATTGATCCCCAGAAAGTGATGTTCCAGGATCGACTGGATCGCCCGCTTCCCTTGCTCGATGATGGCGAAGCGGTCTCTGAACTGTTTGGTTGACCTTGTTGGAGCAGAGGCAGACGCTTATCTTACCTCTACAACATGTCCCTGGTTCGAATCCCTGTCTGCAACAGGCGGATGATGATCTGTCTGTGATTCTTTCTCATTTTGCAAAGTGAAAAGTGTTCCATGATAAAACACCTGCTCGAAAAACGTCTGCCTCTGTTTCTCGAATTTCTTTCTGCGTTCAGGCGATATGCCTCTTACATTCAGGAGATTTTCTTTGCGTTGCTCCTGATTCTCTTGCTGGGGGCAGTCCTGATCTGGCGATATGAGAATATCGAATTCGGAGATGCGATCTACTTTACCTGCATCACCGGATTGACGATCGGCTATGGTGATATCACTCCTGAAACGGTGATCGGGAGAATTGTGAGTATTGGCATTGGTCTGGTCGGTATGCTGGTCGCAGGGCTGACGGTGGCCATCGCCACACGTGCCTTGAATGATACCGCGGTGCGGCATTTCGAAATCGAAAATGAACAGCAGACTACCTAGAAACTGCTGTTACTTGTTGCTGATGCCGCGGGGGAATGGTAGATTGCTGTCACAGATTATTTTCAATACTCGAATACAGTTGAACCAATTATGCCCGTCGATCCGTTTCATCTTGCCTTTCAGGTGCGTGACATTGCTGAAGCCAGAGTCTTTTATGGGGGGCTGCTCGGTTGTCCGGAAGGCCGCAGTGCCGAGACCTGGGTCGACTTCAATTTCTTTGGGCACCAGGTCGTGTGCCATCTGAATCCGGCGCTGGGACCCGAGGGGAAAATATCTTCTCATGCGAACCCCGTTGACGGTCATGGCGTGCCCGTTCCTCACTTCGGTGTGGTGTTGACAATGGATCACTGGAATTCTCTGGCGGATCGTTTGCGCGAACAGCAGATGGAATTCGTCATCGAACCCTATATCCGCTTTGTCGGTCAGCCGGGCGAGCAGGCGACGATGTTTTTTCTGGACCCCAGCGGCAATGCACTGGAGTTCAAAGCCTTCAAAGATATCGAAACGCAGCTGTTTGCGACCTGAATTATCGAGCAACAGGTTATGTCGTCCGTCACTTACTGGCTTCCGTCAGGCTGATTGCCTTACATGTTTCGAATGGCGGCAGTCGTGATCCCTGAGAAAGCCAGCGAAACGAAAAACAGGATGAGCCCGTTGCGGTTTTTTCGCTTCAACCAGCAGACAGCAGCCAAGCAGATTCCCAAACCTGTGAGCAGAGAGGAACTGCCTCGCAAAACATTTTTCCAGGTGAGGGCGACGTTGTCGAGGGCCGTGTATTCACCGTTGCTAAATTCAATGGGCCCATATTTGAGGTTGTAGTACACCAGCGAGCCGAGCATCATCAGGCCGCCCGCGATTAAAAACAGGCCGAACAGGGAAGACACGATTCCGGCGATAAGATGCCAACGCATAATTAAACTTGAACCTCTCAAATTTTATTGACTGATTACCAGTCTGTACCCGATTATCAGTTATTTATTGTTATCAAGCCCGTTCAGCAACCACAAATCATAAAGGATGGTGCTGATCGAGACTGTCAGAATTATAGAATGGAACCCCCCGATGCAATAGGTTCCCCAAGGGGCTGCAACCAAATCAATTGCCCACGCCAGGCCCCAGAAAAATAACGGAACGATGGGGATTGTCGGAAGGATACTGACGCCACCGCGTTGGTCCTCAGGGACTTTTTGCTTTGCATCATCTACGGCTTTCTGGGACGCACTGGCAATGCAGGCTGCAGACCATGTCGCAAAGATCAACACGGGTAAGATCCAGGGGGACATGATGAGTTACCTGTTTCATTATAAGTAAGACAATAAAAATTTAGTTATCACATGATGAATGTTTGATTTACTGTCCCTCTGGTTTCACAGCAATCTCTGCGAGGACGCCGAAATGGTCGCTGGGCCAGTCTGTGCCACTGGGTTGATTGAGTACGACGCGCGCGGAGGTCACCCGTGCATAACCGCGATAATGGTGTGGCGAACCGATGAAGATGTAATCGATGCGGCGGTGATGGTCGGTGAGATGCCAGAACTGTGCGGTGGTCTTTTTCGCGTAGTGATTCCGCGTGGACCAGGTGTGACCTGCGTCCCGGTTGCCTGCCGCTTTCCAGGAGTCGTAATAATGCGTGCTGCGTCCTTCTAAACTCTGTCGTCCGGTGAGAAACCGAATACTGGCGGAGTCGGGTGTGGCGTCGAAGTCGCCTGCGATAATCGGAGGGAAGCCTTCCGGATCGCTGATTTCACGCAGGAACCGGTCCAGTGCCACCGCATCGCGTTCGCGGTGGAGTTCCCGGTCAAACTGCCAGCGCGCCGTTCCGAATGTGGAAACGAACAGTAACGGTCCAATGGGCTGTGGTGCTGCGATCTCAACCGCCAGGGCTTTCCCGCTGCCGGGCAGTTTCTGGAACGCCTTGCGTTTCAAAGGCCAGCGAGATGCGACTGCGACATCCAGCAGGCGGCGTTCCCGGGAATCGCTTCCGTCGGATTCATGTTCGATATGGTAGTTCAAGCCCTGCAGCAACTGTTTCACCTGGTGTGCTTCACCAGGCGTCCAGCCAGCCTCCTGGAAGCCGATCAGATCAGGCTGCAAAGCGACGATCTGCTCGCGCAGCAGCTGCATGCGAGTCTCGTATGGTTCCGCATAGTTCCAGATATTCGCCGTCAGAACCCGTAGTGGACGGTCAAGAGCTTTAGAAGGTGCTGGTTCCTGACCTGATGAAACCTGGCAGAGGATCGTGAGTCCCATCAAAATGAGACAACACGTTCTCAGGTGAATAGAAAGTCTCTGCATAAGTACATTTTCTTTCGAAAGAGAGACTCTTAAAAAAGATCCATAAAAAATTTGACGTAGTTACCAAAGAATTCAGAAAGATGATCATTCTGTTTAATGACCCAAATCAGCGGAGCATAAAAATATTCGATAAAAACACAAAATGAACGAGGTAGATTATCATTGTGTGCAAAGATGTAGCCAAATACAGGTCCAATGCTTATAGCATAAAAAACAAGCAGGAAAGGAACGAAACTCCATACACCTCGAAAGAATTTATAGTTTTTAGTATTTTCCTTTTCTGTCATTGATTTACCTTAATTCCGATTCGAAATACTTAGTTCCACGCGACCATCCTCACTGTTCCATTTCAGTCTGAGGCTGGTTGAACAGCAGGGCCAGTTCGGCGAGCAGGCGTTCTGAGGTGGTCATCTCTGCGCGTTCGCTGAGTACCTGCTTCGCGAGAGCCGGGACATTGGTCAGAATGCCATCAACGCCCCGGTTCATCATCTGTGACATCATGGCTGGATCGTCGACCGTCCAGACGTAAACGGGTTTGTCGGCCTGGTGGGCGCGGTTGACAAAGTTACGCGTGGCAAATTTGGCATTCACGGCCAGGAAGTCGGCGGGAATATTTTTGAGGTTTCCCACGTGCACTGAAAGCAGCAGGCCGCATTTCCATTCCGGTCGCAGTGCTTTCATTTTTGCGATTCCTTCCGGTTTGAGCGACATGACCATGATCTGATCTGCCATGCCAGCGTCTTCGACAATGTCGGCTACACGCTGTTCCAACTGCTGGTCATGGCCGTAATATTTGAGTTCGATAATGACGCCCACTTTGTCTTTACACAGTTGCAGAACTTCCGCAAGTGTAGGGACACGTTCGTCGGAAAAACTCGGATCGAACGAACTGCCAATGTCGACGTCGGTCAGATCATCGAAGGCTGCATCCCAGACTTTGAGTGGATTACCTGCGAGTTTCATGAAATCGCTGTCGTGGACCACAACGACTTTTCCATCTGAAGTTTCCTGCACATCAAGTTCAATCCAGTCGGCTTTGTCATCAATGGCCTGTTGAAAGGCTGCCAGAGAGTTCTCGGGCGCTGCTTTGGATGCACCACGGTGAGCCATGATCTGCGGGTCTTCTTTGATCTCCAGTGACTGCAGTGATGTATAACCAATCAGAGCCGCGATAAGGACGCCGATGACTGCTGCGGCTGCTAGACGCGGCGGGGTCAAAATCGGGCTGGCATTTTGCAGGGGTTCTGTTGGCGTTGATTCAATTGCGCCGTTTGCCTGGGGATTTAACTTTAAGTATCCGTGAAACAGCAACCCAGCGAAGGCAATGGTGGCAAACAGGTTCAGGATGAGTCCTGAGATGAAGAGAACGAACAGCATCAGGCCAACGCGGGTGGCTATTACCAGAAG
>JAGQQP010000277.1 GCA_020426085.1 Planctomycetaceae bacterium
CCCGTATTGGGACTGGTTTTATCGAACGCAAATGCATCCCGGTTATCCAGAAAATGTTTGACGTAGGTGATGGGGATCGCAAATCCCAGCCCTTCTCCCAGAATCAGTTTCATGTTCGTGACACCGATCACCTCGCCCCGGGAATTAAACAGGGGGCCGCCACTGTTGCCGGGATTGATCTGAGTGGTCGTCTGAATATAAACAATTCCCTGCATGTTCCGATTGCGCGTGCTGACGATTCCGCGAGAAACCGATCGTTCCAGACCCAGCGGGTTACCGATGGCAAAGACTTCCTCCCCTTCCCGCTGCTGATCATTTTCTGCGAGATAGACGGTGCGAAATGCAAAATCTTTCTGTTGTGGAATACGCAACAGTGCCAGATCAAAAAAGGGATTGAGCGCGAGAATTTCTACATCTTTGATTTGACGCCTCTGAAATTCTCCATTGGCCGTTCGGTGAAAAATCGTAACGGCAATCCGCGTTTCTTTCTCTACGACATGATAATTGGTGACACAATACCCCCGGTCGTTGATAATAAAACCGGAGCCCAGTCCACTGGGAGTTTGAACGAGCGTCACTGCTTCTCCATACAACCGGGCCAGTTCCTTGATACTTTTGACCGGTAGTTCCGCTACGGAGTATATTTTGTCCTTACTTTTGGAAACCGGTGTTTTACCATCAGATGTTTTTTCTGATTTACTGCGAGAACGGATCTGTTCCAGCGGGATTCTCAGCACCTCAAAGCCGATATCAACCAGGAGGTGATCGTTACTCTGCTTGAGAACATCGCCTTCGATTTTATGACCACTGACCAGCTCTATCCAGTCGGCTTGAGCATCACTGACAAAGCCTGGAAACGTTAAGAGAACAGAGAGCAGTAGTCCGAGGTGCCAATAATTGCGAATCATTCCGTCGATTTCCTCTATTGCTGTTGTATGCTGATATGGGACGTAGAGCGAACGTTTTGATTTCCAGAGAGACTACTCTTTATATTCACTGTGACATTCAGTGCATGCCTTATAAACGCGGGTTAAACCTTTATCAAAATCAGGGAAGTTATCAGCTTTCGCTGCTTCTACCATCTGCAGGCTGGCCTCTGTCATCGGATTGGCATGCCCCAGAAACCCCTTGTCGTCCACGTATCCATAACCTTCGGTTGTGATGACTTTGGCAATCGCCGCCAGCAGGTGTGCTTCTTCAATGACCTTTTCTTTTTCTGATTTTAAAGCGTCTGCATTACCCACATTGGATTTCAACCATTTAGAAGCAATATCAGCCCGCTTCATCAGATCCCCCATTGAGGCAACATCACTGATAGGCTTTTTATCTTCGGAATCGGGAACACCCGCAGGCAGACTGCCATTCATGATGACAATCATCTGCTCGTAAGGAACCTGGATTTCGCGATAAGATTTGGCACCACGCATTAACTGCTTCGACGAAATTCCGGCAGCCAGGTCACGCAGGTATTTCGCATTCTTTTTCCAGCCAATATCGTCCGGATGCTCTGCTGCAATTTCCGCAAGGGCCGCCAGAGTAGAAGTGAACGTAGGCAGTTCCAGATAAGTAGTATTATATGTTCCTACGGACTGCATATTTTTGGTCAGGCGATTGCGGATATCTTTAACCACTGAGTCAAGCACGGGCATCGGAATGATGGTTTTCCAGTCAACCCCTCCCGCTGCTGCGGCAGGCTGTGCGTCTGCCGTTTTCATTTCTGCTGCGGGGGTTGTATTCGCAGGGGTTACCGCGACAGTATTCCCCGGTAGCGCAACGGGAGTCACAGATTGCTGATTTCCAGCGACCGCAAGAGGATTATCAAACCAGACATCGTAAGGGATGCCGTCGATCATTTTGCGACCGTCATCCTGTTTTTCTTCTTTTTTAGCAGGTGTAGTCTGTGTGTTCTGCGCGACCTGCGAAGGAGACGCAGCAGGTGCAGGCGTTGTCTGCTGGGGAGCTACTTGTGCGGGAGCAGGTGCGGGCTCACTTCCTCCGCATCCAGTCAAAAGAGCAGACGATAGCGTGCCACAAATTAACACAGGTGTGTAATAGAACGGTTTGCCGTACCACCGGAAGGCCGGTCTGTTCATGGATGTCTCCCTCAAGTCCTTGAAATTAAACCAATTAGATTATGTGTTATATGGGCACGGCTTGCAACTGCATCTCTGCAGGATTGTAAAAATCTTATTCCAATCTGTACAGGTTTTCCGATTCCAAATCTCTGCTTTTCAAATTTCCCATGTGTCTAAATCAAATCGAATCCAGACTGAATTCACGTGGAAACAGATCCAAACTCGACTGCCTGTCAAATTATTCCGGTAAGTAAAACAGGGGCTGTTTGGTTGATTACGCAAAAATATCCCTGCCAACCCTTGTCATCTCAAACTCCACTTATTATCTCTGACCATTATCAGGTACGTAACTGATACCGGTTTTTCACCTGCTCTACTTAATTAATTGGCGACTCGAGTTGACAGTAGAGTATAATTTGTCTGGTGGACAACTGCGAAAACGAACTGACTATTCATCTGCTTGATCATTTAACATTCTGGAGAATGCCAGCAAGCACGTTGTCGGGGGAAACAACATTGATTTTTATCAATCAGCTGCCTTAATGGAGTTCACCCAGGTAGCAAAAGGAGTATTCAGAGATGAACAAGATTGTTTGTTACACTTTAGGTATGATTGCCTTGACCGTTTCAACTGCTCAAGCTCAGGGTCCCTCATTCAATCTGGGACAAGGGCTATTGTTGAGCCAGACGACTGCAGTACCGCCAGCAGTCAGTCCTGTACCAATGCCTGAGTTGGCACCTCAGCCGTATGAACAGCATGTTGCCTCCCAGGAGATCCCTGTATTTGATTGTGTCAAATACAAGCGTCCCCGCAACATTGCTCCCTGTTCCAATCCAAAATTTGTAACCATTGTTGATCCTTGTGCACCTAAACACAGCTGTTGCGAACCAGGATGTGTGGCTGTGGAAATTTGTGCTCCAAGTTGTGCCTGCGAATGCGTTCGCTGCACTAAAGATGGTCGTCGTAAAGTTTTTGATTACGGGAAATACAGTGTAGTCGTTGAATCTCACCGTGGTAAAGTCACTGTGACCTACCGCAGCTAATGATAATAGTAGTAGCTTCATCACAATAATTAACAGCCGGGAACAATTTTGTTTCCGGCTGTTTTTTTCGCTGTGATATAAACGTATTGAGTGGTATCAGGCGACTTTGGCCAGGAACTGTGTCAGAAAGATGATTGCGGCCACCGCTCCCCATGCCAGAGCAAACCCTGCCAGGTCCTGAAATGTTGGATAAGGGATTTCAATATCCTTCGAGTTGGGGAACAGCTTTCTCCCCATCGGTTCCGGTTCTGCCGGCAGTGTGCAGGGGGCATCAATCACTTCGTTCAATTTCACAGGTGTATGCATCAGCTTGTAGAAATGGTCCAGCTTTTCCTGTGACTGGCGCGGCGTCAGGAAACTCACAAGAATACCACTCAGAATCGCCAGGCTCATGAAAGAGAACATCTGCCAGACGTCTTTCATTTCGTTGCCTGATTTAAACATGCTCTCGGGAAATATTCCCGAGTTGTATAAAACATCAGCATGAAACGCGACGATGGTCCAGACAACAATACCAGTGATTGTTGAAACCCAGACCGAGATCACATTCCAGCGTCGCCAGATGATGCCAAACCAGAGGCTGATGCCGATACAGGCCGGCGTTTTGACGATGGTTTTCAAGGCGTCAATAATATCTGTAAATGTCGTCTGCAGGATCAGCGCCAGGATCACAATCACGAGACCTGCCAGACGTCCGACCCACAGATAATGCCGTTGCGACCGGTTTTTGACGATGCATTTCCGGTAGATATTTTCGGTAAATAAACCACTGGAAATAATCATCTGGGCATCGCTGGTACTCATGACCGCCGCCAGCAGGGATGCCAGCAATAGACCGATCAGGCCAGGCGCAATGCGTGGTAGAATATCATGGGCCGCCATACCGAACAGTTTGTCAGCGAAATTCTTATCGGTTGCCTCAACTTTTGCTTTTTCTTCTGCTGAAAGCTGATCATATTCAGGACTGGCGCGGACCAGCAGGGACTGATAGACAGCCTGATCCGCCGGATCGGGCGATGTTTTTAAGGGACTGTCATCCCCCATGTACCAGACAATGCAGGCCAGACCGGTAAATGTCCAGGCGACGGTACAGAATCGTTTCAGAAAATTACCGACCGTGAATCCAAAACGGCCTTCATATTCAGTCTTTCCTGCTCCACAGACCCCCATGATGTGTGGTTGAATCACAATGCCGGCCAGCGCAGTGATAGATAACATACATACATAAAACGGGGTAATCGGTTCTCCCATGGTGGCCGCCAGTTCGGGACTGACCGTCAGGTCCAGCATTCCCTTTTTGAGATCGGACTGCTGATGCAGCATTCCAAACCCGCCTATTTCGTAGAACACGAATGGGAGCAGCAGGAATGAAAACACAATCGTTAAGATCCCCTGGATAAAGTCGGTGATAATCGCAGCTCCCAGTCCGCCCGCCATCCCGTAAATCACAAACATGACGGTCACGGCCAGAATCGCGAATTCATACCCCTGCAGCCTGCGTTCCGTGATGTGAAACGTTTTTTCCTTCGTATCCCATTCAGCAGCAGGCACCATGATATTGGCTTCAACGGAAAGCCGATCCAGTTCATTCCCGGTTAAAGCATCGACCATCTTGCCTGTACCAAACAGGCCGCCAGCGATAAATGTAATCGAGATGGCAATGCCGTAAAAAGAATACATGACAGCCGTCGGCCCGTTAAAACGGGTTTCAAAGAAGTCCGCAGTTGTCAGAGCACGCATGCGACGCATGAGGGGGGCAACAATCCAGTAGAACGGAGTAGCCCACAACCAGAGAAACTGCCACCAGATACCTGCCAGACCTGACCGCCACGTACCAGCAACAACGCTGATGGCCTGTTCGCTACTCGTTCCCGAGCCGAAAGCAAAGAACATCATGAAGACTTTACCGAAACGGCGGCCCCCCATGAAGAAGTCTGCCATGTCTTTGACCTTTTTGACAGACCAGAGACCAATGGCGAGAATGACAACAAAGTACAGAGCCAGTATGATCCAGTCGGCGGTATGCAGTCCCAACCAGGTATTTTTTTCAGCGGCAAACAGCATCGGCTGACCCTCATTTTGAACAGTTGATTTGTAATCTTTGTTTCGAAATCAGACTACCGCGGATTCACAAATTATGCAAACCTACTGATGCCTGAATGAACTCCTCAGGTATCTTCCCTGTATTTCAGCATGGTTCTTGCAGACCAATAGAAATGATCAGAAACACATTGCATGAGCATTTTACCCTATCTCATTCGGAATAATGACCTGGCCGGGCAGGATGTGACCCTCCTCGGACTCGGGAAATTTGGCGGGGGAGTCGCAACCGTCCGGTTTCTCGTTGAGAAAGGGGCGCGGGTCACCGTTCTTGACAGCAAACCAGCAGAGGTATTGCAGGAATCCATCCGGCAGCTGGAAAACTGTGCTGATGTGACCTTTCAGTTGGGAGACAGTTCCACGGAATTGCCAGCCACGCAATTACTGGTTGTGAACCCTGCAATCCCTCCCGACCATGCCCTGTTGAAAAACGCTGCTCAACAGCAGATTCCCGTCACCAGTGAGATGGAACTGTTCTGGCAGCTGAATCCGGGACGTGTGATCGGGGTCACGGGGAGCAATGGAAAATCGACCACGACCGCCATGATTCACAGCATTTTGAAATCAGCCGGTCGGCGCTGCTGGCTCGGTGGGAATATCGGCATCAGTCTGTTACCGGAACTGGAGCAGATCCAGCCTGATGACTGGGTCGTACTGGAACTGAGTAGTTTTCAGCTCGAGGCACTGAATCGGATTCAGGTCAGCCCGCACATCGCCGTCGTCACCAATTTCAGCCCCAACCACCTCGACTGGCATCAGACCCTGGCTCATTACCGTCACTCGAAACAGACAATTCTGCGCTGGCAGACAGAATCTGATGTC
>JAGQQP010000278.1 GCA_020426085.1 Planctomycetaceae bacterium
TGACAGGACAACCGACCCGCTCGTCATTCGTGTCGCGCTGCGCCTGGGCAGCGATGCGGCCCGCGATCGGGTTCTGGCGCTTGTTACGGATCAGAAGCAGCCGGAAAAAATACGGCTGGAAATGCTGGCGATCCTGCAGGAACTGGGGGAGTCCAACGAATGTCTGGACACGGTTCTGAACCTGGTAGACAAGTCGGAGTCAGACGCGATTCAACGGGCGGCCCTCAATCTGCTGAGTCGTTTCTCGGACGAAGGGATCACCGCACGTCTGCTGTCGCAATACCCGCAGATGAAGGCAGACCTGCGATCACAGACCCGCGATGTCCTGCTGGGCCGCGCGGACTCGGCACTCGTCTTTTTGAAGGAAATCGATAGCGGCACCTATCCCCCGACTGAAGTTTCCGCCGACCAGTTACGAAAGGTTGCTTTACACAACGATGCCCGGCTGAATGAACTGGTCCGCAAGCACTGGGGTAACATTCGCGCGGGAACTCCGGAAGAAAAACTGGCCGAGATCCGTCGTATTTCCAATGACCTGCGTGCCGGTTCGGGTAATCTGGCAGAGGGGAAACTGCTGTTCGAAAAACAGTGTGCCAACTGTCATAAGCTGTATGAGGACGGCAAGGAGATCGGGCCGGACCTCACCAAAGCGAATCGGCAGGATCAGAGTTTTCTGCTCGTCAGCATTGTTGATCCGAATACACAGATCCGCAAAGAATACTTGAACTACATTCTGGTCACGACGAACGGCCGCGTCTTGAACGGACTGCTGGTGGAAGAAACTCCCGCCAGTGTCACACTGCTCAATGCCAAAAATGAACGCACCACGGTCAGCAGGGAAGACATTGACGAACTCAAAGCCTCCCCCGTATCACTGATGCCGGAAGACCTGTTGAAAAAACTGACACCGCAACAGGTGCGGGATCTGTTCCGATACTTACAAAACAGTCAGAACTCAAAACCCTAAATCGATTCATCAGATAAGAAACAGTCTCTGCAGGGAGAAAAGACCATGCTTCAGATTCGAAGTCAACATGTTTTCTGTTTGTGCCTCGCCGTGTTTCCGTTAATGACCTGTCAGACAGTGTCTGCGGACGAGCCCGCGCGGGTTTATCAGAATCGACTGCAGCTGATCAAAAATCCGAAACCGCTGCTGGCGGATCATCCGGAATTCGTGCAGCCGATTGAAGAGGTCCGCCGCTATGAAGCCCCGATTCTGGTCAACGATGAAGGGGCTGACCTGAGCGTGCGTGCCTGGCGCTTCTCCTACAACGCACGGGGCATCATTGAGATGCCGAATCGTCTGCGTGCGGATAAGACAGCGGTCATCATGGTGCACCCCTGGGGAATTGACGATGGCCAGGGCTGGCGCACTCCCGAACCGGCGGGAGTCTGCGATTTCTGTACGCCGACCAAAAACCATCTCGCCGCACAGCATACCCGCACCGTCATCGATCCGTTTCTCAAGCGGATGCGTCCACAGGTCTCGCTGACGATGTACAGCCTGATTGCGCCCGTTGATCCGATTCGGAAAAAACTGTATCGCACCTTCGATTATCGGCCAACCGATGAAGAGCGGGCGGAAGCAAAAAAACAACTGAAGGCCCGACTCGACAGCCTCTCTTACCAGGGGCAGCCGCTGATTGAAACGCTGACCCTGTCCAGCGATCGGCCGGTCATTGATTACTTTCGCCAGTTTCCCGGCCTGATGGCCGGCGATCAGTATAACGGTGCGGGCTTCTGGAAAGTGCCGGTCCCGGTGACCGCTGATGTGACCGTGCATAAAGATGACGTGCTGATCTTTGACCAGGAAGGCTATGAGCCTCTGAAGAAGTTCCTCAACAAACACGGCATTCGACACATCCTGCTCACCGGTTATGCCACCGATATGTGTTTCTGCAAAACGACCGCCGGTTATGAGAATCTCTCTGAAGACTTCAATGTGTTCCTGGTGGGAGATGCGACACTCGCTACCTTCCCGGCGAATTCAACGCCCCGTTACGCCACCAACGCACACATTTCGTTTGCTTCGATCAATCACCTGATCACGCAGGTCTCGTGGATCAAAGAACTGAAGGAATAAGCAACCTACTGGCTCTTTTTCCGGCTCCACCACCATTTTCCATCAGGGTGGTGTTCTTCGATGGGATGATTCAGGCTGTGATGCTGACCATCGTCTGAAAACGCGATCTCCCAGCCGTAACTGTTTTTTTCGCGTGACCGCTGCATCGAGTCCAGTGACAGGCTGAGGCTGGCCAGACTGAGAGAGCGGGGAAGTTCGTAGGGTTGCCAGTAAGTGACCGATAAACGGCCATTTTTAATCTGCCAGGTCCCGGCAAACTGTCTGCCGGATGTTTCGAAGGTCCGGTCCGCGTGAAAAATTCGCGTCGCCTCGGTGGGCAGGTCGTACCATTCTCCCACAAGCAGTTGTTCCTCTGCTGTTAACGGGGGCTGATGGTCTGTGGAAAAATAAAAGACCAGTAAGAGTACCAGTGCACCGGCAAGTCCTGCCAGCGCTGTTCGCAATCGGGCCTGTTTCAGCTTGAGGAAGAATGTCTTCATCCGTTTGTCTCGGTCTGATGCAAATGCAGCCTCTTATGTTACTCACACTTATAACTATACCAGATTCGGGCAGGTCTTCCCAAATCATTTCCGACGATAGAAACAGAGAACATTACTTTTCTGTTTCTGTAGAATCAGTGTGCCTGGACTGCGTGGTCAGCCAGAGGGGGACGTGCAGGTCCCAGTAGATGGCAGAACCGCGTAGCAGGAGGATGAGTGAGGAACAGGCGACTCCAATCAGGACACCGTTGGCTGGGAACCAGGTCAGCAGAATGACATACAGTACGCAGCCACAGGTCACGGGAATCGCATAGAGTTCTCGGCGTTTGAGTAGCGTCGGCTGACCCGCGAGCACATCCCGCATCAGTCCGCCTCCGATGGCGGTCAAAACACCGAGCAGGATGGGGGCGACCGGCATGCCGAAGTCGAGCCACATCACTTTCTGGGCCGCCTGGATGGCAAACATGGAGACTCCGAGCGCGTCGAGGTACAGCATGGTCCTGTGGATTTCCCTGCGCGTGAGTAAACGTTCGGCGAGAAACGCAACCAGGCTGGCCGCAAGTGCGACCCAGATATAGTTCAGGTCCGCTGCCCAGAAGACGGGCACTCCCAGGATCAGGTCGCGGATTGTGCCACCCCCAATCGCGGTAATCAGGCCGAGCACACAGGCACCAAAAAAGTCGATGCCCCGTGGCGTCACTGCCAGTACGCCGGTCACCGCGAACGCGACGGTTCCCGCCATCCCCAGCAGATATTGTAAAGTGGGTACACTCATCGGTTACTTTTTAAAAAGGTTCAGGCCTTCTTTACGAATTCTGATTTCAACTGCATGGCACCGATGCCGGGGATTTTACAGTCGATGTTGTGGTCTCCTTCCACCAGACGGATGTTTTTGACTTTCGTACCAACTTTCACGACGGAGGAGGAGCCTTTCACTTTCAGGTCTTTGATCACTGTAATCGTATCACCGTTTGACAGTTCGTTGCCATTGGCATCTCTGACAACCGGGCCCGCTGCTGCGCCCACAGCAGTGTCGCCGGGACTCCATTCATGTCCACATGCAGGGCAGACCAGCAGCCCCCGGTCTTCGTAGGTAAATTCCGAATTACATTCCGGACAGTTCGGCAAATCACTCATTTCAGCTCCTGCAGTACTATATTCTCTCTTCGCACACCGATCTCACGCCCGGCATTTCATGCTACCAAGATAACGATTCATCATTCTCAGGAACAGTCAGTCAGTCGGAGCAGGCCAGCCGGTATGGCCCCATTTCAGATTGATCTTCAAACGCCTGAGAGAAGCACTGAGTGCACCCGTATGATGCTGGATGTGCCGGATGCTGTAGAGGTGCAGTTCCCCGCGCGAGAAATCTTCGAGCCAGTCGAAGTCGGCTTTCCGTTTAAGCGTCTCTTCGGTTTCCACAGCGATGGTCTCACGCATCTTCTTCAGGCAGATCTGCAGGTAATCTGTCACCAGTGTCTGCGTGATGGGATGGTCGGCTTTGGGTTTGAAGCGATTCTCATCGTGTTCATTGTGAAACGGCCGAAGTTCAAAGGCAGCCAGATTCGGTGAGAGATACAGGTCCACATAACAGAGCGTATGATAGGGGACGTAACCGAATTCCATGTTGGCAATTTTCTCATGCCAGTGGTCGGCAGGGCAGTGCAGCACGCATTCATTTAACATTCCAAGCGCCGCTTCAAATTGCGCAGTGACGATCTGCCTGTAGTATTCCATCATCTGTGCCTCCTGAAAATACTTTTAAAGTAGGAACAGCATCCTGTTTTTCGCTCAGTTTTGAAGATTCGTTCTATCAGGCACCGTTTATTCGCGTTGTTCTTCCCGCAGTGGTATGAGGTGTTCCGGAATACCAGTGCCGTCGGTCTGGCGCCAGGCGACATCAAACGAGCCGTTGTAGCCAAACAGGCGTCCCCACGTGCGATTCGTGACTTCTACCTGGATACGATACTTGTCGGTCGCGTCGTCGTACCATTCGCATACATCGGCGATCCCCGAAAAAAAGAGTGGAAAGGAAAAGCCGATCAGCCCTTCATAGAATCGCTGTGCGCCCGACCGAATCTTCATCCCGCCCCGTTCATCCACCGACAGATCCAGGTCGACGGCCAGATGCTGATGCGACCCCAGATAATCGACAATGCGGTTTCGCTGTTCGCTATAAATCATGTACGCATCGAAGCGCCGTCGCTTGCGGCTTTCAAATGTCCGTACCCAGGTCACCGTTTCTCTTCCGAACCGGTCCTGGTAGGCGTAGTTCTCGATGGTGAACGGGATGTTGTGCCCCTGTTCCGGAAACATGATGCGCCGCCACGTGCCCACATACAGGAAGGGGATCGTATAGAACCGCCCGCGCCAGATTTCATCCATGACTCCCGTGCCGACCGAAGCGATTCCGTCGGCACTGCTGAAGCCGAACCGTTCCTGAATCTTCGGGTGTAATTTCTCAAAATCAGATCCGAGGACCCGCTGGTAGATCGATGACATCAGTCGGCCTCCGGTTTTTTTCTGAGACAATGTCGTGCGGAAGGCAAATCGTTCAGGTTCACCAGTCCCAGCAACGCGACGACCGCCAGCAGCAGGTTCAGGCTGACAGGATTGAAGGCCGCCCACAGGTATTGAGGCGAATTGATGGCAACGCCGAGCGAGGCGAGCAGCATCAGCAGCACGGTCAACACCAGCGGCCAGCGACGCTGAAAGCAGACCAGTACGGTCACTCCCAATGCGACTTCCGCAATCCCTGCGATCATCAACAGCGTTGGGGCAACGGAGGCTGTAATTCCCGCGTCTGTCAGCATTGCCAGTTCGTCTGCGTGTCGCGCGATCAGTTTGGGGACGAGCCCCTGGTAGAGCCAGACGAAGGCCACCGCCAGTCGGGCCAGACCGTGGGTCAGGGTTCGCTGCATCGAGACGGCCGGGTCAATGCCTTTCTCGATCCATAATCGGAGCCGGTCGAAACTCCACGCGGTCGCCCACCCCATCAGCGGGCGGAACACGCAGCGATCAAAAGTACGACCCAGCCAGCCGAACCGCGTCTGATAATCGTAGCCTGTCACAAACCGGATACCGTCCTCAAGGGGCGTATACTGCCAGTAACCGGCGCCTTCGCGAATCAGGGATTTGGCATCGTCCGACCAGAAACGGAGCGACGAAGTACGTCGGCCCGTGGGGTCATCACGACTGCCGACGGTCTCGCCTTCACCCTCGATCGCAAGGCCGAAGCCGAGTCGTGTGGCGTATTCAAAGCGCTGCGGCTCTGATTCTGTGGTGCGAGGGAGGTACGTGATCGAGGTGAAACGCGCATCCCAGCGTTCGTGGAGAGCCGGGTTCTGGGTTTTCTCCCACAACTCTTCCATTGAACCGTGAATTCGTATTTCTACATAGATGCCCATGCAGTGACCCTGGTGAGTAAAGTTCCACCTCTTTTATAACAGGTGACTCACTGAAT
>JAGQQP010000279.1 GCA_020426085.1 Planctomycetaceae bacterium
TGGCTGCTCTTCAGTGGAACGGAAGTGAAACTCATACTGGCAGAGCAGCCACTGGGGCCGTTTTATTCACTTTTATATTCTCTGCAGACCAGTTTTACACCGTTTGTGGAACTGGTCTATGAGCCACCCGTTGAAGTCTGGTTCGATCCGGTTCGTATCACAGTCTCATTACTTCTGACAGGAATACTCGTCTATTTTGTACGAAGAAAATCAGACGAACTGGGGCGGCCTGCCTGTTTCTGGGGGGCCTGGTTTTTGTTGTTGATTCTGCCGACCTCTAATATTCTGGAGCAGGAATGCGTTTTTTCAGAACGTTACGTTTTCCTGGCAATGCTGGCGCCACTGGCGCTCGCAGCGGCAATTGTCAGCCAGTACTGGGAACGTTTTCTGGTGCGGAAACTGTTTCTCATCGCAGGCCTGCTGGCGGGTGTGTGTCTGGCCTGTATCAGCAGTATCCGTGGTTTTTATTTTGAAAACGAGGAGACTTTTTTTCGGCAATGGGTCAATACGAACTCCCGCTCGCCAACCGCCCATGTGCATCTGGGGCTGGTTTATGCCAGTCACGGTCAGTTTGCAGAAGCGATCGCCTGTTATGAACGGGCTCTGGCAATTGACCCTGAATTTACAGGCGCACTGATTAACCAGGCCAACGCACTGGTGACGATGCAACAATATGACACGGCGATTCAACTGTATGAGCAGTCACTGAAACTGCTGGATGGAAAGTTGCGACATCTCAAGGTGGGAGTATATCATAACCTGGGAAACGCCTGGTGGGGTAAGCAGAATGCAGAGCGTGCCATTCAGGAGTACGAGCGTGCCATTGAGCTTTCCCGTGAGCATCTGCCTTCGTATCTGGCACTCGCTGATATCTATCTGCAACAGGATCAACCCGCACATGCTGCCCGTTATTTGAATGAAGCTCTGAAACTGAAATCAGCGACAAAACAGAAACAGCGCGAAATTCATAGCGTCATGCAGCGTTTTCAACTTGAATAATGATTATATATTTTAATGTAACTGACTGATTTTTCTGATCTGGATACAATGGTAAATTTCATGATACGAAAACTGATGCTCTGCTCAACGATGCTCTGTTTACTTTCAGCCTGCGGTTCAGTCGAATCCCCGGAGCAGGAAGAGCAACCTTTGACCGCGCGAGAGGCTGTGATTCAGTCATTGCCTCCCGTTGAAATTCAACTTAAGGAAATCACCCCCGAATCTCTGCCGGCAGAAATTGAGAAACATCGCGGGAAAGTGGTGTTTGTAGATTACTGGGCGACCTGGTGTCCGATGTGCCTTGATTCATTTCACCACTTAAGTCAATGGCATCAGGAGTATGCGGACAAAGGGCTGGTGATCCTGGCGATCAATCTCGATGAAGACAATGAGAGTAATCGTAAGGTTGTGAAAGAATATCTTACCGAACAGCGCGCTCCGTTCGAGAACTTCATCAGCACGGTCAAGCCAGATGCAGAACGTGACGAAAAATATGGCATCGAAGGCAGCACGCTTCCGTTCTGTCAAATTTATAATCGTAAAGGGGAGTTGGCTGTCACTCTGGGGAATGTCAATCCGGACCGTCTCTATGGCGAAGTATCGATCGCGGATGCTTTAAAAAAACTGTTTACTGCAACAGACTCAGCCGAAAATGCCAGCAAGTAAAATATCAGGATGCGTTGCCGAGTGCCTGCAGTTCCGGATAACGTTCGTCAGTGTCTCCCGTCTGTTTTTTCAGTTGCTTTAACTGACTTTTCAGATTGTCGAGCACATCCTGATATGCGGGGTCTGCAATCACGTTCTGCATTTCATGAGGGTCTTTGCGCAGATCATAAAGTTCCCAATAGGGAGATGTCGGAGTTTTTACTGCACCAGGGGCATCTAGAGGCAGGCCGTAGAAAAAGATCAGCTTATGGTCTTTCGTGCGGATTCCGTAATGGGCGGGGTTGTCATGGTGAGCCATATGCATCCAGTAGCGATAGTAGGTTGCTTCCGGCCAGTCCGCAGGAGCATCCTCTCCTTTCAGCAGGGGCAGGAATGAGCGTCCCTGCATGAATTCGGGTTTTTCAACACCTGCCATTTCCAGTATGGTTGGTGCAAAATCCACGTTGTTGATGATGTTTTCATTTTTCGAATTTGCTTTAATCCATTTCGGGAAACGGACGATGAAAGGCATTCGTAATGATTCTTCATACATCCAGCGTTTGTCAATATAGTCGTGTTCGCCCAGCATGAAGCCCTGATCAGCCGTGTAAATAATGATGGTATTGTCGAGCTCGCCGGTGGATTTTAAATGATCGATCAGTCTGGCGATGTTGTCATCGACACCTTTCACGCAACGCAGGTACTTCTTCAGATATCGTTGATAGGCTTCACGTTTGTAACCATCGTCAGTCAGACTTTCGTCCACAAACATGTGGTGACCCATGTTGCGGCGTGTGTTTCGTTTGCCAACCGAAGTTCCATATTGTGGTTGATTCAGCGGGCCGTGGTTGCGGCGATTCCAGAGACTCTCTGGTTCAGGAATATGAACATCCTGGTAAAGCCAGTCATATCGTTCGGCATTCTCAAAATTGTCGTGCGGCGCTTTGAAGTGATGCATCAGGAAGAACGGCTTGTCTTTCTGCTTTCGATTCTTCAGCCATTTTAACGAGATATCTGTGATTGCATCGGAGGAATGTTTTGAGTCATACCCACCCGTGCGAAATTCGTTTTTCGGCCAGGGCAGGGGGCCACGGACTCGAAAGACGGGATTAAAATAACTCCCCTGTCCTGGCAGTACCGTATAGAAGTCGAACGCCGCCGGCTCTTTTTTAAGATGCCACTTACCGACCATCGCTGTTTCGTAACCGGCTGACTTGATGAGTTTTGCCAGATGCTGATTTTCCGGTCCAATCGCACCGTTGAGTGTAGTGACTCCGTTGACGTGCGAGTATTGCCCTGTCATCAACGTGGCACGACTGGGTGTGCAGATCGAATTAGTACAAAACACGTTTTTCAACAGGATGCCTTCACTGGCCAGCCGGTCCAGTGTCGGCGTGGGATTGAGGACTGCCAGCCTGCTCTGATACGCGCCAATGGCATGTGCGGCATGATCATCAGACATGATATAGAGAATGTTGGGGCGTTTTTCATCAGCCCGGGCCGTATTCAAGATTGCGGTCAGACACAGAATCAGGCAGCAGAAGCGCTTCGCTTGCATGGGTTCCCGTCTTTCAAAATAGAAAGGTCAATTGCTTTTTGGGGAGGCGGCAAAGAATCTGTTTGCAGAGTCCCGATGAAATGCATAGACTGAGATTATACCAGCACCTTTCATCGATTTAAAATCTCTGACTGCCTGGGATCGCGAGATTCACTCCAGATAACCTGCATTCAATATTTCTGTCCTTGCCTCCGGATCTGATACCATGCTTTACCTGAAAAACTGTCGAATTGTCTATGCTTTACTGCTTGTGGCAACGGTCTCTCTGCTCTCGACGCCACTTCAGGCGGCGCAGCATACCAATGTGATTCTGATCATGACCGACGATCAGGGGGGGTGGGATTATGGTTTCAAGGGGAACAAACATCTGAGTACACCTAACCTGGATGCAATGGCTGCGAATGGGGCGCGACTCAGCCGATTCTATGTCAGTCCGGTCTGTACGCCGACCCGCGCTAATCTGATGACAGGGCGTTACAACTATCGTACCCGGGCCATCGATACTTATATTGGTCGCGCCATGCTGGAACCAGCTGAAGTGACGATTGCCGAAGCGCTCACGCCGGCCGGCTACCGTACGGGCATCTTCGGCAAATGGCATCTGGGAGATTCGTATCCGCTCCGGCCACAGGATCAGGGGTTCCAGGAAGTGCTCGTACACCGGGGAGGCGGCATCGGTCAGCCCAGCGATCCTCCTGAAGGGGCAGGAAAATATACCGATCCTGTGTTGTTCCACAATGGTGAAAAGAAACAGATGCACGGCTATTGCACGGACATTTATTTTGATCATGCAATGAAATTCATCGAGCAGAATGAATCGCAGGACAAGCCGACATTCATGTATATCGCCACCAATGCACCCCATGGCCCGTTTGATGATGTGCCTGAAGATCTTCGCAAAAAATACCAGGCGATGGATCTGACAGACGCGTATGGCTTCGATTTAAATCCAAAACGCAAAAATGAAAAACAGTTCGATAAAACATCCCGAGTCTTCTCGATGATCGAGAACATTGATCAGAACATCGGCAAGCTGTTGCAGCATCTCAAAAAGATTGATGCACTGGACAATACGCTGGTCCTGTTTCTGAATGACAATGGTCCGAATGGTCCACGGTATGTAGGAGAACATCGTGGGATGAAGGGGAGTGTGAACGAAGGGGGCATCCGCTCCGTATTGATTGCGCATTGGCCGGCTCAACTCAAGGCGGGTACGGTGAACTCTACGATTGCCGCCCATTACGATCTGTTTCCTACCATCCTGGCAGCCACCGGGGTGGAAAAACCAGAGGGATTAAAACTGGACGGTGTCAATGTGTTGCCGCTCCTGAAAAATAACGCCGGACAGTGGCCCGAGCGATCTCTGTTTCTGCAGTGGCACCGGGGGGATGAACCTCAGCCCAGGACGAATGCTGCAGTGGTCACACAGGATTATAAAATGACGTTCTCCAAACCTGATGAGCCAGGCAAGCTGTTTCATCTGCAGAATGATCCGGCAGAACGTCAGGATCTGGCGGGGACAAAAACAAAACTGGCAGCAAACCTGACCGAACAATACAACAACTGGTTTCAGGAAGTGAGTTCCACACGCCCCGATAATTACGCCCCACCCCGGATTCATATTGGGAATCCAAAAGAAGAGACGACAGTTCTCACTCGACAGGATTGGCGTTACTCAGGACCCAAAGGCAAGGGGTGGACCAGTGATGCGCGAGGAAAGTGGCTGGTGACCATAGAACAGACAGGGCCATATGATATCAAAGTACTGTTCGGTAAAGAGCAGGATCAGTCCTCTGCTGATATTACGGTGCAGGTCGGCCACGATCTGTTTCATGCGGAAGTTCCAGCAGGCAAGAGCGAACATATATTCCAGAATGTGACCCTGCATGCTGGGGAGCAGACCATCGATATCAAAATTGTGGAAGGCAAGGTCGAACGTGGACCGAAAATGGTTTACATCACCCAAAAGACTCAAGGGGCGACTGCTCCTTAAGTTACTGAATTGAAAGGGATTGAGGTTAATGGATCTGGTTTTTCAATAGGTACTTTCTCGAAGAAAGTAAAAAACAGACAGCATCTGGAATGGCCACAGGTAACGATTCAATTTACCATAAATAAGGAATGCTAATTTATAGGGTGAGGTCTGTTTCTGTTTTCTGTCGGTTTCCTTTGGAAACCTCCAGCAAATCGAGCGCTGGAACGTAGAAAGTACACTGCTGATGCTCGCCGAACCAAGATGAATTGACTCTGACAGTCAATCAATACTCACACTCGCCAGTTACGAAATCAGATCAGTTGGCTGGCCTCTTTAATGGGATTGATTAATGCAAAAGAATTCAAATTTCAGCCGTCGCGAATTTCTGAAGACCACTACAGCTGGTGCCGCTGCGATTTCAGCCGGTATCTGGACAGGAGTTGCTCCTGCCGCTTCAAAGTCTGCCAATGAGAAATTGAACATCGCCTGCATCGGTACGGCTAACCGTGCTGCGGCAGATGTGGATGGCGTCAAAGGTGAAAATATTGTCGCACTGGTTGATGTGGACAGCAACTATCTCGATCGTGCCTCTGCCAGTTTTCCCAATGCACGACTGTATGCCGACTATCGTGAGATGCTGGAAAGTGAAGAAGGAAAAATTGATGCCGTTGTGATCGGCACGACCGACCATCATCATGCTCCCGCGACCATCCGTGCGATTCGCAAAGGGCTGCACGTTTACTGTGAGAAGCCACTGACCCACACGGTTCAGGAAGCACGTATCATTGCAGAAGAAGCTAAGAAGCAGGGGGTTGCCACTCAGCTGGGAACACAGATTCACGCGGG
>JAGQQP010000027.1 GCA_020426085.1 Planctomycetaceae bacterium
ATCTGCAGTCAATTCACTGTGGCGGAAGAAAAGCCGATCCAGCCTGTGAAGGTGGATCTGGGGCGTCCTGTTAGTTTCGAGAAAGACGTATTCCCGATTCTGGATGCCAATTGCATCGCCTGCCACAACGTAGCGAAAAAAGAAGGTTCGCTGGTTCTGGAAAATGTCGAAGATCTCATCAAAGGGGGAGACAGTGGTGCCTCTGTGGTACCTGGCAAGCCTGATGAGAGCTATCTGTATAACGTTGCATCCCGCACCGAAGAGAGCTTCATGCCTCCACTGCCCAACAAAGTGGGGGCGAAAGCGCTGACGCCTCAGCAGGTCTGGATTTTACGTCAGTGGATTATCGAAGGTGCGAAATCAAGCGGAAAATCAGCGGATGCGGGGGTTGCCTGGCAGTCGCTGCCTCCCGATTTGAATTCTATTTACAGTTCCGCACTGTCCCCCTGGGCACGTTATGCAGCCGCCGGTCGTGCCAATCGGATTGCCATTTATGATCTCGCAGCGGGAACAGAAGTGGCCACACTCAATGATCCTGCACTGTTGAAACTGCAGAAAGACGGAAAACCATTTTATCCGTTGGGAGCCGCCCATCGCGATTTTGTCCATTCCCTGGCATTTAATCCAGGTGGCGACATGCTGGCATCAGGTGGCTACCGGGTTGTGAAACTCTGGAAGAAATCGATGGGGAACGTGGTCAAAAAGATGGAACTGCCGGCTGCTGTGACTGGTATGGCCTTGAATGCTGATCGTAGCGTTCTGGCTGTTGCCACTGCGGATAATACCGTTTCACTCTGGAAGTTACCGGAAGGGACGAAACTGGTCGACCTGAAAGGTCATACCGGAGAAGTCAAAGGTCTGGCATTTACTCCGGATCGTACTAAGGTTGTCACTTCCTCTGTCGATCAAAGCCTGCGGGTCTGGAATGCCGCTGATGGAAAACAGATTTCGACAATGAAGACACCTGCTGTCATCAATGCATTAACTGTCAGCAAAGATGGTACGCAGGTAATTGGTGGTGCAGCGAATCAGATCGTTTATGCCTGGCCGTTGACTCTGCCTGCTCCTAAAGAGGGAGAAAAGGCACCGGAGATTCCTGCTGCCTTGTATGAACTGAAAGGTCACGCCAAACCGATCACAACTGTGGAACTGATTTTGCCTGCCGGTACTCAACTGGCATCAGGCAGTGAAGACGGTACGGTTCGTGTCTGGGACCTGGCCGGGAAAAAGGAAATTCGTGCGATCAACCATGGAGCTCCTGTCACCGATATTGATATCACCGCTGACGGCAAATCACTGGTTTCTGTTTCGGTAAATGGAACCGGAAAAATCTGGCAGGTTGCTGACGGCAAAATGCTGAAAGAATTCCGAGGGGATCTGAGCAAGGAGCGTCAGATGATTCTGGCGACAGAGACTCAAACGGTAACAAAGCAGCAGGTTGCTCTGGCAGATGCTGCCATGAAAGCCGCAGATAAAAACGTCAAAGATCGCGAAGAAGAATTAAAGAAACGCAATGAAGAATTAGCAGCTGCTAAAAAGGCAGTTCCTGAAGAAAAGAAGAAAGCAGACGAATCAGCCAAGAAGCTGGAAGCCGCCAAAGCGGAACTGGCCAAGCTGCTGGCAGATCATAAGAAAAAAGGTGACGATGCTGTCGCTGCCGCTAATGCTCAGAAAGCAGCTGCAGAGAAAGCGGTTGCCGATGCGGAAGCGAAATTAAAACAGACAAACGATGCCAATCAGGCTGCGATTGCCGCTGTAGAAAAAGAAGTCGCTGCTGCGAAAAAAGCTCTGGATGAAGCGAATGCGATCAAACCAGATGCAGCCGACAAAGAAGGTGAAGCTAAGAAAAAAGAAGCGGTTACCAAAGCACAGGCAGCCTTTGATGCCGTTCAGAAAAAGCTGACGGCAGCACAACAGAAAAAGGCAGCCGATGAAAAAACAGCAACACAGGCTATCGCTACTGCCAAGCAGGCAGTTCCCAAAGCGGATGCTGCGATTGCTGCTGCCAAGAAGCTGGCGGAAACTAAACCGGATACCAAGGCCGCTGATAAGAAAGTGGCTGACGCAGAAGCCGAGTCCAAAAAACTGACGGATGCGGTCGCTGCTGCCGAGAAAAAAGTGACTTCATCGGAACGGTCTGTGAAAGTTGCGGAAGGGACTCTGACCAAAATTAAAGGACAACTGGCAGAACGGACAAAAGAGAAAGCAGAAATTGATAAAACGGCGACTGCTGTTGATGCTGCTCTGGCGGAAGCCAAAAAGCAGGCTGCAGTTCTGACTCCGATCAAGTCGGTTGCCTTTTCTGAAGACGGAAAGCAGGTTGTGACGGGAGATGACAGTCAGATGGTTCGCATCTGGGATGCTGTTACCGGCCAGGAACTGGATACGCTGGCAGGACACAATGCTCCTGTTTCTGCTGTCGGTTATACATCCAAAACAACGGTTGTGTCAGGAAGTGCAGACAAAACCGTTCTGGTACAGAACATTCAGCCGGTCTGGACTCTGATTGCCCAACTGGGTGCCGATGAAAAAGATCCTGCAAAGGTTGGCGGTTCACCCATTTCCAACCGGGCACTCTGTCTGGATTTCAGCCCGGATGGCAAACTGCTTGCCGTCGGTGGTGGTGATCCTTCCCGTAGCGGCGAAATCACGATCTGGGATGTGACCACTGGAAAACTAGTGAAGAAGCTGGGCGATGCCCACAGTGACACGGTACTGGGAGTTCGCTTCTCTCGTTCAGGCAAATCGTTGCTGACAGGTGCTGCTGATAAATTCGTCAAAATCTTTGATGTGGCGACCGGTAAATTTTTGAAATCATTTGAAGGTCATACGCATCACGTTCTGGATGTTGCCTGGAAAGCAGATGAGTCCACCATTGTGAGTTCTGGTGCCGACAATGTGATCAAAGTCTGGAATATTGAAACCGGAGAACAGAAACGAACAATTGCCGGTTATTCCAAGCAGGTTACATCGATCGCTTTCCTGGGGCTGGGAGACAACATTGTCAGCGGAGGCGGAGACAAGACTGTTCGCATGCATCTGACGACTAACGGATCAAACTATCGTAATCTGGCGGGCTCCACTGATTACGTCTACAGTGTCGCCGGCAGCCGGGATGAATCGATTGTCATCGCCGGTGGTGAAGACGGAATTCTGCGAGTCTGGGATGCGAAGACAGGCAAACTGCTTAACAGCTTTAATCCACCCCCTGTTCCCCAGAATCAGCAGGCCAGTGCCGGTAAATAAGCCTGGCTGATCTGATAAAAAAGTACAGCTTCCAGCGGCTCTGCGGATTTATTCGCAGGGCCGTTTTTTTATGCACTCTGGCAGGGAAATGGATCATTTTGGGGGATTCGATCGCTTGAGAGGTGGAATCAGACTCAGGGAACCGGCTGGAAGGGGGGACCTGATTGCACTGTCAGGTCGGACTGATTATATTCGGGGCTCACAACAAATCATTCCGCCAGATCGTTGCAGCCCGAAAACTATGCCAGGGAACTGTCTCCTGAAGAGATATCTCAGACCGGATTCGGGCAATAAAAATTTGAACACAGCAGGAAACTACACATTATGTCCGAACAGTTGAGTAAACGGATCTTTACCGAATTAGAGAGTCTGGTTCTGATTGACCCTCATACCCATATAAATCCTCACTCCGCAGCTTCAACCACACTCGCGGATATCATGGGGTATCATTATTACACCGAACTTGCCCATTCTGCCGGTCTGCCTCGTGAAGTGATTGAGGAACCGGGTATTGGTCCCAAAGAAAAAGTCGGGCGACTGGTGAAGCAGCTGGGAGATCTGGATAATACGATTCAACTCAGCTGGTTACTGGATATCTGCAGTGAATTTTTCGGCTTCGAAGAGGAAGCGATTACCGAGTCTAACTGGGAGAAGCTGTACGACACCGCGGCTGAGAAGATGGCTCAATCCGACTGGGAACAGCAGGTATTAAAACAGAGTGGTCTCGAACAGGTGTTCCTGACGAACGATTTTGATGATCCACTGGAAGGCTTTGACACAAACCTTTACATCCCCTGTCTACGGACGGATGATCTGGTATTTCATCTGGCAAAACCCGAAACCCGGGAGCGACTGGCGAAAGCGACACAGTTAGATGTTGGCTGTGCCAATACGTTAAAAGCAGCGATTGGCAAGCTGTTTGAGCATTTCACATCGAAGGGAGCCCGTGCCTGTGCCATTTCATTGCCCCCCGATTTCAATCCGGTTGCTGTGACCGCCGATCAGGTCGATCCTGTGGTCAGATCTCTGTTTGCAGGAGACGAGATTACAGCCGCTGAGTCAAAAATCGTGAGTCAGTTTGTCTTCTGGACTCTGGCAGAGTATTGTGCCGAACATCGTCTGCCTTTCGATCTGATGATTGGTGTGAACCGCCGCGTATATGAAGCCGGCGTGTATCAGGGGCAGGATTTGTATGACAAGCGGACGTCTCTGATTCTGTATAAAGAGCTGTTCAACGCGTTTCCCCAGGTCACATTCCCCGTTTCCGTATTAACGAGTACCAGCAATCAGGAACTGGTCAGCTACAGCTGGATTTTCCCGAATGTGGTCATCAATGGACACTGGTGGTATTCAAATACGCCGGCCTTCATTACGTTTGACTGCAAAAGTCGCCTGGAAGCTGTTCCCAAGACTAAACAGATCGGCTATTACAGCGATATGTACAAACTGGAGTTCGCGCTGCCTAAATTCCGTATGTATCGACGTGTACTGGCAAGTGTTTTGGCCAGTGATTTTGTGATCGGGAGAAACTGGTCAGAAGAGCGGGCGATCGACCTTGGGAAGCTGGTACTGCGGGGGAATGTGGAGACGATTTTTGGCAGTGAATCCGCATCCTGAATGACATGAAGTGATTGCATCACGGACAGATGCGACTTAAAATGTGATGCATATCCCATTATTATCATATCCATCATAATTTCATCATTAAGGGCTTCCCATATGGCTACTCTGGTCATGCTGCAGGCTGGTCAAGCGGTCTCATACTCACTTACCGGATCGGAGATAGTTCTGGGCAGACATCCTGACTGCCAGATTCAACTCGATTCGAATATGGTTTCGCGGCGTCATGCGCAGGTCATTGGATCAGGTGATGAGTTTTTTGTTGAAGATCTGGGAAGTGGAAACGGAACATTCGTCAATGGGAAAAAGATAGAAGGTCGAACCCAGTTAGCTCATGATGATCGATTGAAAGTTGGACCGATTCTCTTCCGGTTTGAGTCAGATAAGAAGCAGGAACCAAAGCGGTCTGGAATTACAATCGACAGCAGCTTTGATATCGGTTTTTCGAATGATGAAGAGGACGGTGATGCCGGAGCCACTATCATGGGGGCTGTTTCCGGTGTCGGCGGGTTTGGTGGTCTGGATATTCGCCCGGAAGCCAAATTAAAAGCCATGATCGAAATCAGCCGCAGTCTGGCAGGCACCGTCGATCTGGAAAAACTGCTGCCACAGATTCTCACCACGCTGTTTCATATCTTCCCCGCCGCAGACCGGGGTTGCATTTTACTCAAAGATGAAAACACCGGCGAGATGGTACCGCGCGCGTTCAAACATCGTCGTGAAGGTGAAGATGCGACTGTCAAGTTGAGCCGAACAATTGTGAATAAAGTACTCGAAGAGAGAACGGGGATATTATCCGCCGATGCAGCCAGCGATGCGCAATTCGATGCCAGTGAGTCCATCTCCAATTTGTCGATCCGTTCGATGATGTGTGTGCCCATGCTGGGTCTTGAAGAAGAGCCCATTGGCGTGATCAATATTGATACGCAGAACCCGGTTCAACAGTTCCAGGAAGAAGACCTGGATCTGTTAATGTCCGTCGCCGGGCAGGCGGCGCTGACTTATGAAAGCGCCAGGCTGATGACGTCATTCATGGAAAAGCAGAAACAGGACAACGAAATGAACATTGCCCGGGGCGTACAACAGGGGTTACTCCCCAGTACAGTTCCCGAGGTTGAAGGATATGAATTTTTTGCGTCTTATCATTCTGCCCAGGCCGTTGGTGGTGATTACTATGATATCTTCGAGCTGCCTGATGATATGATCGGTCTATCCTTTGGTGATGTGGCCGGAAAAGGTGTACCCGGCGCGATGATCATGGCACGTATGTCGAGCTGTGTGCAGAATACGATGCGGTTTGTGCATGAAGTCGGACCAGCTGTTGAAGCTATTAACGATCATATGTGTGACAGTGCCGTCGAAGGGCGTTTTGTAACTTATGTGCTTGTGATTCTGGATACGAAAAATCACCGGCTCTCACTGGTGAATGCGGGGCATATGTCTCCGATGATCCTCAAGCCGGACGGTTCCATCGATGAATTTCCGGAAGAAAGCATTGGTGTTCCGATCGGCGTGATGGAAGGCTTTCCGTTTGAAGTTGTCGAGCGGGATCTGGCACCCGGCGAAATCGTGGTTCTGTTTACCGATGGTGTCGACGAAGCAATGAATCCGGAAGGGGAACTGTATACCCTGGACCGGATGCGGGAGTTCATTAAGGACAATCGTGAAAAAAATGCGGCTGAGTTAGGACAGGCCCTGCTGGCAGATGTCCGGCGTCATGCCAATGGGCGTCCCCAGAATGACGATATTACTATAATGACCTTCGGGCGTGTTTCCTGAGGGTGACTGTTTTCTTAATCTAATCTGATCGCCTCTATCATGTCCGCCAGTCTGTTCCTGCAAAATAATGGCGATTCCACTCGACTGGAAATTAAAGGGAAGCAGGTGACACTGGGACGGCATCCGGAATGCGAAGTCTGTCTCAAATCAAATACAGTCTCCCGCTATCACGCGCGCATTACAGCCACTGCAGAAGACGTGTATCAAATTGAAGATCTGGGAAGCGGTAACGGAACCTTCATCAATGATGTGCCGGTCAAAGACCCGGTTGTATTGCAGTCAGGAGATCAGATTTCAATCGGCCCGTTCCTGCTGGAATTCTCCAGTGATGAGGATTACGAAAACTCACCGCATGAAGGGCTGCTGACTTCATATGGATTAATTCCTTCACTGAAAAGTGTTTCTGTCCGCCCTCCTGCTACTGATAAATCAACCATTCTACGGGCATCGGAATCAGGCAGCGGGTTATCGCGCTTTCAAATCAAACCGGAAATCAAATTGAAAGCCATCCTGGAGATCAGTCGCACGATTGCAACCGCAACTGATCTGGATTCGATGGCGGAACGCGTGCTGGAAGGACTGTTTCACATCTTTCCCGCCGCCGACCGAGGCTGTATTTTATTGCGTGATCATGACAATCAACGGTTTTTTCCCAAGGCCGTACGCCATCGGCGGGAAGATGACCTGGAAGCACTGCAGTTGAGTCGCACGGTGTTGAAAGCGGTGACCGATAATAAAACCGGGGTCCTGTCTGCCGATGCGGCTAATGATGAACGATTTGAGAAAAGTGAATCGGTTTCCACACTGACAATTCGCTCCATCTTGTGTGCCCCCATGCTTGGTCTGGATGGAAGTGTTATCGGAATTATCAACCTGGATACTCAACTGGCCGGACAGATGTTTTCTGATGATGACCTTGAACTGCTGATGGTGATAGCCGGTCAGGCAGCTCTTTCGTATGAGAGTGCACGTCTGATGATCTCGCATGTGGAAAAACAACGCTACGATAATGAGATGGAAATTGCTGCCCGCGTCCAGAAAGGACTGTTACCAGCGAAAATTCCGCACGTCCCGGGGTATGAGTTCTTTGTCTCCTACGAAGCCGCACGCGCCGTGGGAGGCGACTACTATGACTTTATTCAGACGTCTGATTCGCTGATCTGGTTTGCATTGGGGGATGTCGCCGGGAAAGGGGTTCCGGCGTCGCTGGTAATGTCGCGCGTCTGCAGTTCTGTTCGCAGTACGGTCGAGTTTGTCACTGATGTTGCAGATGCAGTACATCGAGTGAATCATCATATTGATGAAGCAGCTCATGACGGGCGGTTCATCACATTTATCCTGGGACAGATCGAACTGACAGAAAATCTGGTGTCGTTTGTCAACGCGGGGCATCTAGAGCCGCTGTTGTGGGAAGCTGATGGTACACTGCGAGAACTCTCTGCAGATCATCCGAGCGTACCCCTGGGGGTGATGGATGATTATGAATATGAGTCCCTGCAGCATCAACTGAAACCGGGCGAACAACTGATTCTGTACACAGACGGGGTCACGGAAGCGATGAATGAAGAACGCGACCAGTTCGGGATCGAGCGGTTGAAATCGGTGATTCTGGATTCCCAGAGAAACCCTGCGGAAACAGGAGAGCAGATCCTGCAGGCAGTGAGAGCATTCGCTGGTCAGGCGGAGCAGTACGACGATCTGACACTGGTCATCATCGGTCGGACGCCCTGAAATAAAAAAACAAGTGAGATGCATTGCCCGTACATCCCACTTGTCAGAGTCCATGATTTCTATTTCTGCGGGGGATTGCAGATTAAAGCATGATATCCGTTGGTTCGGCGACTTTGCGATATCCCATGCTGTGCAGCACTTCCAGGACCTCACTCCAGGTAGGGAACTGCCGACCGCTGCGACGTTTGTAATCGTCCATCGCTTTCATGAAGTCGATTTCCTGATCGCTGTAATCGCGTTCGCAGGTGGTCGGGTCGATCTGACGACGACGCTCAATTTTGCGCTGGTCGACTACTTCATGTTTGGTATGAATTGATTCTTTCTTGCCTGAATCTCTGCGGCTGACACGACGACGGTCAACTACCAGTTCTGATGGGGGATCAAGTTGATTTACCATGTTTAAATAATGCCTTTTTTCGAGGGGAGATAGTTGTCTGAAGTAATTCGAATGCAAAAGGGAAAGTGTAAACTCCAACGCAAATCAGACAGTTTGTGACGCTGAAACGTGTCGGTTGACTCTGAACCTCAATTTCCCGGTTCACATTTTTGGGAAAAACGCCCCACAATTCTGATTTATTTCTGGCCAGCACAGAAAAGTGGAACTAACTTACTCAATTATTCCCACCAAAATCGGGATTGGGTAGTTTGTTTAAAATAATTAACACTGATAAGCATGATCGAGCCTACCGATTGCGTAGTTGTCCTGATTGTGTCAATTATCCGGTTCAATTTCTGCTGGCATGTTCAGAATTGTGTACAGAAGCGGGCATTTCACTCAGCAGAATTCTGTGAACCCAGACCGAAGATGACTCTGACCTGAGTTTTCTGCAGGCCGGCTGCAAAGAACAGCCCATCGAAGGACTGGAGTAGACTTTTCAATCCGGCCAGCTTCTTTTTGCCTTTCTCGAGATCTCCGCCATGCCCTTTGGAGAGCTGCTCTGCGAGAAAATCGGAGTTCTGCTCGATGAATGCTCTGATCGAAGCGATATTGAGGAAGCAGAGCTGTTTTTCTTCCCGGAAGAAGGTCTCCTTCCAGGACTGAAATAAAGGTAACGCAGCCAGACTCTCTTCTGATTTCAGAGTGAAGAATTCTCTGACAAGCTCCGGCGAACTGGCAACAACCAGCTGTCGTTCGTTGATTCCATAAGCGGGGCGATAAGGACCGAGGCTTTCGATCCACCGCATATGATACTGTTCATGATCTTCGATTTTTAAAAGAGAAGTCTGGGCACCAGCGGCAGATTCAGAATTGTGATGACTGAGTACGCTGTTCATCAGAAAGTTGGCGACATTTTCCAAGGCAGACTGATATTTGCTTTTGTCTGTTGAGCCTGATTCAGGATCCTCTGTGGAAAGCTGCATTGCCACCAGGCCATCGAAGGAAATGGCATCAAAAGAGAGGGTTTTGCGAGGTACTGAATAAAACAGAACATTCGGTCCCAGAACTTTTGATACTTCGGTCACGGGGTCGAGGCCCCCCAGGAGGCCCGTACTGATTGCGAGAAATTTCTGCCATTTTTCCGGGTTCTTTTCCGCATAATAACTGACGATTCTGTTGGTCAGTAAATTCACATTCAGTTGCCCGGACAGCACTGCCAGCGCTTTTTTCGGGATCAGCGTGTATTGATCTGGAATTTCAGCAGGACTCTGGAGGATATTCAACAAGGGCAGATTGATGGCTTCCGAATTAAACAGAATCACAGCTTCCACAGCGACCGTGTTTTTCAGATGCAGACCTGCGATCAGCGCCCCCGTTTTATTCCACCAGTTGACAATGCCCTGTTCGATCTCGTTTTTCGGTGGTTTGATATGTTCATCCCAGGCACGTGGATTCAGAAAAACAGAACCTGTGACATCCTCCGCCAAAACTCCGCGTGCGCGACGGTACATTTCCAGATTGAACAGACTCCGCTGATTCTCTGACGATTGTTTTTGATGCAGAAGGATCGTTGATTCCAGATTGGATCGTGTGTCTGACACAACCAGAGTCTGATCCAGAAATGCATAGATGACGGCAGGAGCGGAAGGATCGGACTGCTGGCTGACTTGAAAGCAGGTCGTGCCCTGGAGCGTGCTGGAAGTGACTTTGATTCCGGTTTTGGTGAACCAGTCTTCCAGCAGCTTCTGTACCGCAGCAGGATCCTGGACCTTGGTTAACAGCAGCAGAGAAGGGTTCTGTTTCGGTCCATGATTGAAAATCGCCAGCCCGACCGATTTACCAAAAAATTGATTCAGGAGAGGAAGCAGGGGCTGATTCGTAACCGATTCAATATCGCGCAAACCCTGTTGCAGGTTGAGAACATCCTTTGACTGCAGCCAGTTTTGAAAAACCTGCGTTTTTCGAAAGCGGTTCACCAGTGGTGAAAGCAGAAACTGTTTGACATGCGTATTCAGGTCAGTGGCTTCCAGGTAGATGCCGGCCTTTTCGTCAACCAGTTGGCTCAATGGTTCGGCTGCTTTGACGGGAAATGCGACTGCCAGGCAGAGGAGTACCGGAACCACGACGAACGCGAATGCATTCTTTTGCGTCAGGTCTCGCGATGTCGATTTAATCGGTTGCATTAACTTCATATCTGAACAACTCCAGGCCGGGCTGATTGTTGAGATTCGGTGAATTCAATTCGTCAAATATTTGTTGATTCTTCAGGAACGGAATGAATGATAAAATTCCAGGCATGACTGATCTGGTCTTTGATCGGCTGCATTTCCATGTTGATATCATCGACCCAGTTCGATTCCCGGGTAAGGGGTTCCGTAGTTTCAGGCTGGGGAGCTGCGACGGGAACGAGGCTCACTGCTTCCGTCATGGTACCAGCAGTACTTTGTGCAAGTCCCCAGGAAGCGGCGCCGGCATTTTTCAGCAGTTGATTAAAGCTTCGCTGAGGTGGTGACTGTGCAACAGCAGGAACAGGGGAGTCTGTAGCCACCCCTGTAAAGGCAGGCATGGTTCCGGGCACTGTTTTTTCGACCTGATTTCCAGAGAACTTCACGGTGATGGCAATCAGTAACACTGCAACGACAAGCAGGCTGGCAGCCCATTGTCGAACCCTTGATCCTGTGTGTGCAACCGGCGTCCTGGGAGCGTGCATTTCCTCCCTCTCTGAGAAATGAGATGCAGCTAATTGAGCGAGCACTTCATCGACCAGATCAATCTCAGGTAGTGTCTGTTGCCAGGCGGGTACCGCTGTTTCCAGGATGAGAAAGTCTTCCCAGAGACGCTGATGCTCTGGCGAGGACGTCGCAAGCTGCTCCAGTCGCGAACGCTGATCGAAGTTGCGTGTTTCGATCATGGTTTCCAGTCTGGATTGAAAGTCAACGAGATTCATGTCGGACCTCTGGTACAATTCCCCGCTGTCGTAAGTTGGCCGCCAGTTCCTGCCGGGAACGGTGCAGCCAGGTTTTGATCGTGCCTTCCGGACGTTCCAGAATGTCTCCGATTTCCTGACAGCTTAAATTTTCCTGATGAAATAAAATAAAACATGTGCGATGATCATCGCGTAACATACTGATGGCATTCTGTAGTTCTTCGCCGAGATCCTGTAACTCTTCTACCGACTGACTGACGGCCAGATCAGCGGCAAATTCGGAGGGAACAGGACGCCGGGAACGCTTACTCAGAAAGGTTCTACAGCGGTTGGCAGCGATTGTGAGTAACCAGGGTTTTAAGGTTCGATTGGGATCCCACTGGTGAAGGCTGCGAAAAGCCCGCACAAAGACTTCCTGCACGACATCTTCCGCGTCCTGTCGATGTCCCAGCATGCGATAGCACAGCCCAAAGATGGAACTTTGAAACCGGGCTACGAAAGCGCGCATTGCCTCTGTATTACCATCCAGGCAACTTCGGACTTGCGCCGCATCGTCTTCGTTCACGGAGGAATCCCGTTTTGATGTTCGTATCTGTCACAATCTGAATTCAAACCTCAGGTTACTCACTCAATATACCAGAATCAGGGGGGAGAAGTTTCAGAAAAATGAGATCCCAACACTTTCGGATTTGTAACCGGGATTTGCACCGCTTCAAGTTTTCTAAGCGGCTTTATGCGGGTAAATTCGAGTACTTGTTTACATTTGTTAAGAAGATAAATGTTTATTAAGTCTTTATGTTACTACTAGTTATGAAATGCAGGTTGACAATGGGGTCTATATGAAAGACACTTAATAAAATAATGTTAATATATATGTCCGATTTTAGTTAATGTCTGTAATAAATGGGTGAGTTCTTAGTTTCATTTGTGAGAGAAAGTGTGTTATGCAACGCTTGAGTGAAAAAAAACTGTCGCGTGGATTTACTTTAATTGAGTTACTGGTGGTGATTGCGATTATCGCGATCCTGATCGCATTGCTTCTTCCGGCAGTCCAGCAGGCACGGGAAGCTGCGCGACGAAGTACCTGTAAAAATAACCTGAAACAGATCAGCCTGGCGATGCACAACTACGAGAGTGCGCATCAGGTCTTTCCTTATGCACACCGGGGTGCCAATGGCTGGTATCCTCAGGCATGTCATCAGCGGGATACCTGGTTCCATCGTATTCTGCCTTATGTTGATCAGGCCCCCATGTACAACGCCTATGAGGCAGATTGTGTCAATGTTTCTGCCAGTACGAGCAATCATGTGCATAACATTTCCAGCAGCCAGAAGTTTGTGAGTACCCCCTTGCCGGCTTTCATGTGCCCTTCCGATGTGGGACCTGCCTTTGCTGAAAACAGCGGTGTTCGCTGGGGAGGAAGTTACATGGGCTGTATCGGCTGGTCCAGAAATCGATCAACCGATAAAGATGATGGCATGTTCGGTTACGAAACGAAAACCAAAATGCGTGATATCACGGACGGTACCTCTAACACGATGATGTTAAGTGAAGGTGTGCAGCGAGTGGCGGTACCCACCGGATTTTCCTGGGGATGCCCCGGTTGTTACTGGATTGGTGGGGCGCATGGAGAAGTGACTTTTACAGCCTATGAAACTCCCAATACCTCAGCGCCTGACCAGAATTATCTCTGTAAAAGCACTACGGATACGACAGCTCCCTGCGTAGATAATACTTCCACTCGCTGGAACTATGCCCGCAGTAAGCATGTGGGAGGCGTGCACGTTAGCCTGGCAGATGGTGCAGTTCGTTTCATTTCCTCGAATATTGATCGTGGTACTTTCCGTGCCTTAGCGACGATTTCCGGTGATGAAGTAGTCGGAGAATTCTAAAAGCGCGGATTTTTATTCGACTGGGATGCTCCTTTCTTTCCTGAAACAGGGATCGGGGTTTGATCCGTAGTATTCGAATACGCGATGCAGTATAAATTCAGTTGAACTTTTTGCCTCTGACAGCATTCTCAGGGGCACACTTAATCATTCAGGAGATAATCAATGAAGTCGGTCTCATGCCTGATACTGCTGGTATGTTTTTCAGGTTTTCTTGTTGGCTGTGGGGGGGCTAGTGATGCTCCGGTGACCTATCCCGTTTCAGGAAAAGTCACCCTGGATGGAGAGCCTTTGCCGGAGGGAGATATTATCTTTCGAGATGTTGCCGGAAAAGCAGCCAGTGCTGCCGGTAAGGTTGAGAATGGAGAATACTCACTGCAGGCAACGGCGGGTAAGAAATCGGTTGTGATTACTGCGACGAAAGAGATCCCCGGTAAAACTGTTGTGGGTGGTGCCCCCGATGAACCACCGGTTCCTGCGGTCGAACAGTATCTCCCTGCTGAGTACAATGAGAAAACGACTCTGGAAGCTGATGTCAGCGATTCTGGTTCGAACGAATTTACATTTGAGCTGAAAAGTAAATAGCGGCTGGCTTATGATTAAGCTGTCAGGCGCGATCAAGAGAAACTGAAAAACGGGAGTCGGATTCTGACGAATTCGACTCCCGTTTTTACTTTGATTGATTTGTTGAACATTTTACTGTTGCTGGTTCATTATGATTTCTGAATGCATTCCCGTGCCAGAATGCGAGCCTGTTTGAAGGCATGTTTGACCGTGTAGGCCCGGGCTTCCACCTGCTCCTCAGTATAATATTTGCCATGGTCACTCGCGGGAAGACCGGCGAGTGATAACGTCAGTGGCAGCAGGTCGAGGAACTCACGATATCGTCGCTGAATATCGTTGCTGGCGTTGGCTGAATCATTCACGGAAAGCATCTCCCTCTGGTTGACATCATAGATTGTGAATTCACAGTATCATAACAGAACTGTTATGGTGACATTGACGGTATCGAAACAGATGATGCAACGGAAATCCCTGTCCGGTCAATTGACCACCTCCCAGATCTTATTCTCTGATTCTGCCAAACACAATTCAGAAAAGCAATGGGAAGTTACGAATATCGAGCCTGCAGATGATTTCCGCTGATGAAATCCAGCAGAGACACGGTCGGTTCCTGGTGAAGCGGCGGCGATGACGGGAAGGTGTGTGTCGGAGAATGCTGCAATCACTCTCTCGAAGTTATTTCTCAGCTTCCTGCTTGTTCTTCAATCCGGTCTGATCGGGTGGTGGCAGAGTGACGGGAGGCAGGTCCGGTTTCTTGCGTCCCTGTTCTTCTCCCTGTGGTTGAGGATACTGTTGTGGATAACCCTGAGGAGGCATCTGATACTGCTGTGGATAGGCAGGCATTGGTTGTTGCGGATAACCCTGCTGAGGATAGTACTGAGGCGGCATCTGGTATGGATAGGGTTGTTGTCCAGGATGCATCTGCTGTGGGGGATATCCATATTGTGGCTGTGGTGGATACCCGGCCTGCTGGGCAGCCTGGTCATATGCCTGTTGAGCCTGACGCTGTTGTTCTGCCGAGAGAATCTGCGTATCCCCTTCATAAACTTCTGAAGCAGCAGGTGCCTCTGCAGCGGGAGCTGTATTTGTTTCGGCTGGAGGAGTTGTAGAACCTTCTTCCGATGTGTGGACAGGGATATCGAACACTGTGTCGGAGCCGGTCAGAATTTCACTGCTGGAAGGAGATTGTGAAGCTGCTTCTGGTTTGTCTGAAGCCGTGGTTACATCAGCGGTGTGTGATATTTGAATAACAAATTCCAGTTTACCGATCTGGATCTGGTCTCCATGGGACAGCTGAACTTCACCTTTGATGCGCTTTCCATTAACCGCTGTACCATTGGTACTGCCAAAATCGCGTAAGCGGACACTGTATTCATCAACCGTGAAAACACAGTGGTGACGACTGACCATATCGCTGTTGGGACGCAGATGGCAATCTTCTTCCCGGCCAATCAAAAACTTTTTGCCACTGATGGGAATTTGTTTTCCATCATGACGACCGCCTACGACTTTTAACGAAAGCTGCAACATAAACGTTCACTCCATAAGTTTCAAACAGAACACTTCAAAGCTCTGAAAGTGGAACTGGTAATTGGAATTACCATCCATTTTCCGATCACCTTGTTTTCATTTTTGACTTTAGATTGGAAGAAAAAACGTGAAATGAACAAGAAACAGAAATGAGTGATTTACCATTGAATCTGAAATAAAAGGAGCTAATTACAATGCTCGTCTGGCCCGCATTGTGTGGATTGACTCACTTTCAAGTAAGTAAAAAGCCACTACTTTTCCGTAACACGAAATCTCAATGAAATAAAAGTATGTATTACATCCTTAACGCTATCAGGCATTTGACGGAATGTCAATAACTATAAAACACTCATAATGCGTGTAGATTATTTATTAATAAACAATTAAATATTCTTGATTCTGATAAGTGTTGATGATACGGCTTTTAGGCCGCTATTTTCGTGATGTCCAGGCTTCTACTTCATATTTTTCTTTTTCCAGATGTTCAGACAGTAATGCTTCTTCGTCAGTCAGGATTTGAGACTCCAGCGGGAGGTTGAGAGCCTGGGAAATCGCCTGGGAAAAGTTATTGGTCAACGTTTTCAGAAAGTCGTTCTGATAACGCTCAGGCTGTTCAGTCAGATTCAACAGGCCTGGAAACTCGGAGGCATGTTCCGATGTCAGCAGTAACAGGCTGCCGTGCTGGACAATTGCTCCACGTCTTCTGCGTTGCGCACTACCCAGAATTTTTTGTCCCTGATACACCAGATCTCTTTCATCGCCGCGACCGAAACACAGGAAGGGTTCAGACTTCGATCGAAAAGAGATGCCTCGAAACTGAACCTGCAGGCCATGCTCTGCCAGAACATCAATGATGGGCTGGTGGATGGCGACATACAGCTCAGGTGGTGTTTTGGCCAAAGGGTGACTGCCGGGCAGAGCGAAGGAGTAGGTCAACTCGTGGTGATGCAGAATCGCTCCACCGCCAGAGAGCCTGCGCACGCGAGGCAGGTCTTTCCAGTTTTCATTCGAGTCTTCTGGCACATTTTTCTGAAAGTATCCCAGTGAGATCGTTGGTTCATTCCACTGGTACCAGCGTAACGTACAACAGTCCTGGTTCGCCGCTGATTCCAGTAATGCTTCATCAACGGCCATGTTGCGGCTCCCTGGCAG
>JAGQQP010000280.1 GCA_020426085.1 Planctomycetaceae bacterium
GGCCAGCGCATCGTAGTCAGAACCATCCGGGCCGGGCTTGCCGCCAGAGTAGATCATCATCAGGTTCCCTTTCCAGCCGAATTCCTTGCGGAACCGTTTCAAGGTATTCAGTTCAAAACACTGGACCCAGCAGGCAGATTGTTTATCCGTCCCATAACCGTAGCGGGTCAGCACATCGAACACCGCTTTCGCAATGTCGCGCCCTTCTGCCTGATGGAAGCTCGGCTTCTTGATTTCCGTGAACAGTCCTACATTGCGGCCCGTGCTCATATTCAGCCCCTGAATGAAACGAATCTCCTCCTCCAGCGTATGCAGCTGATAAGTATACCCATCCAGCGGAAAACGTTCGGTATATACGGGCTTGCCGGTCTTGCGATTAAAACGCTGAGTCGCGTTGAGCTGCTTAATCTCATCCAGCGTGAAATCGATGGCATAGTAACGTCCGTCTTTTCGTTTACGGCCCGGGAACCGACGAGCCACATCCGTAATCCCATCCAGGTGCGTATCGTGCAACACCAGTGGCACATCGTCTTTTGTCAACACGACATCCTGCTCCAGGAAGTCCGCTCCCTGAGCATAAGCCATCGCCTTCGCAGGCAGACTGTGCTCGGGCAGATATCCACTTGCACCACGGTGGGCAAACACCTGATGTTCCTCAGCCGACAACGAAGCAGGGATCAATAACAGAGCAAGACAGAAACAGACAGTTTTCATGGAGACAGACCTGAAAAGAGAACTTCATTTAAAACACACTCGGCACAGACACCATCAATCCCTGAAACAGAAATCGCCGGCATCCGGTCACAAACACGGCGCGATCGTAACAGCGATGAATCAGCCATTCAAGCTGCCGAATCCTCTTCTCAGGAACAGCCTCATTCTTCATCGAACCCTCACAAAATCCTCATCTGATGCACATCGTTTTTCAGGCAAAAAATCCCTGCTTCGATTCTTCCTTATTCATCTCCAGAACTCCCTTCTGCCAACCTTGTCTGAGAAGATAGATTCTCAAGTTTACACTGAAGAAATCAGCCCCGTTCTTAATGTCTCGTCCATTTTCAAATCATTTTGGAGCACACTTAATACAAACAGAACCCTTTTGTGTTTTTCGTGTCATTCATGTTTTAAAAAATCCCCTGCCGGGTTTGTCAATCACCAACCCAAACAGGTAAGCTTTATCAAAGAGACCGTAAACACCAGCCGAAAGGTGTGCCTGTGCAACAACAAGTTTACAACGATTGGACTCTGGATCTCGACCCGGACTTTTCATGCGAGGAAACCGAGGATGGCTTCATCGTTTTCAGCAAGCCGGGCCTCGAAATCTGGGCTGTCGTCTATTGCGAACAGCCATTCGATTCAGAAACGGCGGTTCGCTCGTATCTTGCCTGGCGAAAACCTGATGAATCTGATGTCAGCTTTCGCCCGAATTCGGAAGGAATTTCCGGCCGCGCCTTCCTCACCAGCACAATGGAAGACGGTAGATTCCTGGCGGTAGCAGCATCCCTGGGACGAATCATTGAACTTGAATTCCGATTCCAGGACAAATCCGCAGTCGATACTGCGGTCACGATCTGGCATAGCTTGCAATATTCGCCCCCCGCATGGGTCAAACAATGCGGCCACGCGGAACCGCCGCTTTCAGGCCTGCGGGAAGCACTTGAACGCGGCACCAACATCGAAGCGGCAATAGACGACGTGCTGGATCGTAAACAGACAGCAGCAGCAACAGCAGTGTTACTTGAATCGATAAAAAGTGAATCCGCAACCGTCAGACAAGCATCCTGCGACGCATTCGCCATCCTCGATGACGCCACAGCAGAAGTCACAGACGCCTTGCGAGAGCGGCTGAAAGATGACGTAATTCAGGTACGGGCCTGGGCTGCCGAGGCTTTGCTCGACCTGGGCGCACCGCCCGAATCCGTCGTGACGTCCCTGATCGAAGGCCTGCAGAAACAGGAAGCCCCGCTGCCCACAGGGGAAGACCGCATCCAGGGAGTTTGCGGCTACCTCTGCGTCCCCGACCGTTATCATGCCGCGCGCATCCTGTCTGCCGTCGGAGAAGCAACCCTCCCGGCAAGAAACGCATTGCTGGAACACCAGTTGGATGAGTCCGGCGATGTTCGATTGCAGGTCGCTGAGGCGCTCTTGAATCTGGGAGAACCACTGGAAAACGTCCTGCCCCCCTTGCGGGATGGCCTGCACAATCCAGACTTATCGCACCGCGAACGTATGCGGATTGCACAATCATTACTCGAACACGGAGAATCTCACAACGATGTTTTGCCAACAGTGATCGAAGTACTCGGCAAAGCAACTGACGATTCCGCCAGAGTAGAAGCACTGGATGTCCTGGGCAGTCTGGGAGCCGCGGCACAATCGGCGGCAGACTCGATCGAGAATGCCATTCAGAATCATTCCGAACAATGGGGAATCAAAATCCCAGCAGCCCAAGCGTTGATGCGAATGGGAGTGAAGCAACAGCTTGCATACCCGATCCTGTTCGACGCCCTCGACGAACAACTCGCCCCCTATTGGACATCCGAAATCATTATTGACCTTGGACGCTGTCTGTCGCCTGACCACAGTGGCCTGGAACGTATTTCCCGGGAACTCACCTCTCAAGACGTAGAAGTGCGTTGTGCGGCTGCTTTCGTGCTTGCCCATTACGTGACTGACGTCGACCATTGCCTTTCAATAATCACGGAAGCACTGAATGATTCGGATGACGAAACGCGGTGGTCCGCTCTGATGTTTTTGGACCGACTCGGCCCGATCGCCAATTCAACGACCGAGCGAGTGATGCAGGTTGCACAACACGATCAGGAGGAGACCGTCCGGCTCGCGGCAATTGGAGCCCTGGGACAGATCGGTCACAGCAAAAGAGAGTTGATCGAGGCTTTCCTGGCTGAACTCTCCTCTGATGCAGACGAAGAAACAGGCCACAGCATTCAGAACACTCTGAAACGTTTGCGCGAACCGGATCAGGAACACAGTTGAGTCTGTTGAGTTGCACTGCTGGTTTGCTGTAAAGGCTATATAAACAGAAACCTGTCCTGCTTATCGTGTCATTCGCGGTTTAAAATATCTCCCTGTCGGGTTTGTCAAGCACCACCCGAAACAGGTAAGCTCTATCATAGAGAGCGTGAGCATCTCACAAAGTTCTCCGCTCACACTCACAACGCGCTACCGGAATCAATCGAATTCAAAAATCGAAAGTGAATACAATGCAGAAACGCACACTCGGCAACAATCTCGAAGTCTCCGCCCTCGGCCTGGGCTGCATGGGTCTCAGCTTCGGCTACGGTCCCGCCGTTGAAGACCAGGACGGCATCGCCCTGCTCCGGTCAGCCATTGACCTGGGCGTCACCTTCTTCGACACCGCCGAAGTCTACGGCGCCTTCACCAACGAAGAACTCCTCGGCAAGGCCCTCTCCCCCGTCCGCGAACAGGTCGTCATCGCCACCAAGTTCGGCTTCGCCATCGACGACCAGGGCGTACAAACCGGCCTCGACAGCCGCCCCGCACACATCCGGGACGTCGTCGAAGCCTCACTCAAACGACTGCAGACCGACTACATCGACCTGCTCTACCAGCACCGCGTCGATCCGGAAGTCCCCATCGAAGACGTTGCCGGCACTGTCAAAGAACTCATCGCGGAGGGCAAAGTCAAACACTTCGGTCTCTCGGAAGCAGGCGTCGATGTCATCCGCCGCGCCCACGCGGTCCAGCCGGTCGCCGCCCTGCAGAGTGAATACTCTCTCTGGTGGCGCGAGCCCGAAGAAGCCATCCTCCCCACACTCGCAGAGCTGGGTATCGGCTTTGTCCCTTTCAGCCCCCTGGGTAAAGGCTTCCTCACCGGCAAGATTGACGCCTCGACCACCTTCGACAGTACCGACTTCCGTAACAAGGTCCCCCGCTTCGCCGAAGAAAACCGCAAAGCAAATATGGCGCTCGTCGACCTGCTGGGTCAGATCGCCCAGCGCAAACAGGCCACCCCGGCACAAATTGCCCTGGCCTGGATCCTGGCGCAGAAACCGTGGATCGTCCCCATCCCGGGCACAACCAAACTGCATCGTCTCGAAGAAAACATCGCCGCCGTCGACATCGATCTCACGGCAGCCGATCTCGCCGAGATCGACACTGCCCTCTCAGAAATCGACGTTCTGGGCGAACGCTACCCCGAAGCGGCCATGAAAATGATCAATCGCTGAATGATAAAAAAAGGGGCTCGCGCGATTTCTAAGTCGCCGGCCCCTTTTGAATCAATCTCGTTTTAATCACCGGCTTTCAATCCAACCGCTTTACCGTCCAGTTGCCACTGTGGTTCGACTTTCCCCAACAGATGGGCCAGCGCAGTTGCCGTTACATCTACCAGATAGGCCTGCTCTTGAATGCGACCTGGTTTTACTGAAGGACCATGCACGATCAGGAAGACCCGGCGAATTTCCGGCACCTCATGCCCTTTACTGTGACTGCGTTTCAGACCGCCATGATCGGTACAGACGATGGTCAGCCAGTCCTCGTTTTCATAATTGGGCCGAGACTGCATTGCTTTGAGAACCGTATTCACGCACGCATCTATATTCTCAATCGCAGAAATGTATTCCGGAACCTCGGGACTGAATCCGATTGCATGCCCTGTCGCATCGGTCTGATGGAAATAGATAAACATCGCTGCCGGGTCTTCTTCCTTTAATATGCGTGCTGCCTTGGCTGCGATGATTTTGTCGCGTTCACCTTCCCGCTCCAGCGAACTGGCATTCCGTGGATCGGGTGGCTGAAGATAAACTCGCACGGTATTATTTTGATGCAATTCCAGATTCAATGCCCCTGCTTTTCCGTCATTATTTCCAAATAGAATATTGCGGCCCTGATCCGTCGTTTTAAAACGGGCTTCTATTGTGAAATCGGAGCGGGTGATCTCACGAAACGGCTCTGTCAGTGCAATTCGTAAACCATGTGATTTTGTTCCTGCAGCAGGCAGATCGAGTGCCTGTGATTCAGAACCGGCTCCCGACGTCACTTCCGGAAGTTCTGCAGCGGGTGAAACTGCTTTCGCCGGAAAAGCATTTCCAGCTGTATCCGTAAACTGCCTTTCTTTGGAATCTTCCTCAGAAGTGGCTTCAAACGTGTACTCAGCCAGCAACCCTTTACGATCTCTAGACTGATCTGTGTTAGTCTTCCCTATTGCCGATCGCGTGATTTCTTCAGGCGACAATGCCCGCTTCCAGATACGGACGTCATCCAGTTGGCCATGAAAACTGGTTTGCCCTGCACGGGTATCTCGACCAAGATAGTAAAAGTCTCCCCCGAGTGGAAATTCCAGATCCACTCCCGACAGTGAAGCGACCTGTTTCCCATCGAGATACAACTGTAACTGCCCCTGCTTTCGAACAGCCAGCAGATGATGCCATTTACCGTCCCGTGTCTCGATATCGAACTTTGAAGCCGAAACACTCAGATCAGCGGTCTGATTTTTTCCCCGAGGTAGCGCTTCGACTCCTGCGATATCTGCTTCAGACAAAATGTGATCATGAATCGGCTCCCACGAGACGAACGATACGGTCTGTGCATCAGGTCGCTCCCGCTTCAAACGTTTGAAAAAATGCGGAAACAGTTCGTAGTTCTTCCCTTTGAAATCGTTGTCGTGCACGCCATGCTTGTCGGCCCAGACGCCGGTCAGAATGCTCGACCAGCCGGGACCACTGATCGTATCATTTTTCTGATAGCGTTTCCCTAAGATCTGTGCCTGATCGGTAAACGCACCTTCACGAATCAGTCTGTCAAACGTGGGAGTTTTCGCCTGCAATAACGCATCCGGTCGTGTCCCGTCCATACCAATGACTAACACGCGTTTGTTTGTACGATCCTTGTCGGGTTCAGCCGCCGACAATGGTGTATACAGAATGGTTCCCGAGAGAAGCAGACAAAAAATCCAGAAAATCTGTTTCAGGTTGCTCATTGCAATTCTTTCCAGCAGGCGAGTGATCAGGACTGGCTACCTTAAAAGCCACT
>JAGQQP010000281.1 GCA_020426085.1 Planctomycetaceae bacterium
ATGCCTGTGGGAGTTTCGTGCTCTTTTTCTGGATCACATGGCTGATTGTGCGACACCTGGAAAAGAACAAAATCCACCTCAAACTCTGAGCTGTTTCATTTCGAACGAATCGTCGTCAGGAAATGCTCTACGGCTGTACTCAGGCTTTCTGACTGTTGCGCGATATCATTGACGGAACTCACCAGATCGGTGGTGGAATGAAATGTTTCGGAGGCTGTCGTGGAAACACGCTGTACGATTTCTGAAGTCTGCACCGTTTTACCCGCCGCATCTTTCACATTCTGATGAATCGTGGCAATCGCCTGGCTCTGTTCGGAAATTGAAACTGAGATCGATTCACTGATTTCATCTACCTGTCGAATCGTACTGCTCACTGTTGAAATGTTGGTAACGGCATCATTAACCACATCCTGGATTTGACGAATCTGCTCGTTGATGCGATCGGTTGCTTTGGCTGTATCCTGTGCCAGATTTTTCACTTCGGAGGCGACCACTGCAAATCCTGCCCCCGATTCACCAGCACGGGCTGCTTCGATGGCCGCATTCAATGCCAGCAAATTCGTCTGCTTGGCAATATCAGCAATGATCTTTGCGAACGAGCCAATGTCGTTAGTGGTTTCTACCAGACTGGACATGAATTTCCTGGCATGCTCACTTTCATTGACCGCCTGCTGCACAACATTTGTGGACTGTTTGACCCGGTCATCAATCTGCTGAATCGATTCATTCAACAGGACCGTCGATTCTGCTACGACATCCACATTCTGTGTCGTCTGATCAATTGAATTGACGGCCATCCCCGTTTCCTGGATGGCGCGTTCTGTCACTGATTTGAGTGAGTGAACTGTGGCATGCAGCTGAGTCGCGGCTGCAGACACAATGGTCGAAATCCTCTGGACTTCCTGTTCGAATTCATCTGCCATCTCCATCCGGCGGGTTTCTGCCTGTTGCAACTCTTCTGCCTGAACTTTCATCTTTTCGCCCGCAGAATTAATCACTTCCGATGCCTGACGAAAACTGCCTCGCACCCCTTTCAGCAACACCTTGCGGAAGAATTTTCCATGAGCGGCAGCTGTCAGCGAAGCCTTCGACTCGCGGACAAAAGCGTCTGTATAATCCAAAAGTCCATTAAGGGAAACCAGAGCACGTTCCAGATCGCCATCGACATCAATGTGCAACAGACGGACTTCCAGATTTCCCGCCGCCGCAGACTCACAGACGTCGGCCAGCTGTTTTACCCAACTGCGGTAACATTCCAGTTCCTCACGTTCTACATCCGTGAGAGACGACGTTGATTCATTTACTGTTGATCTCTGCGCGGCTGCTTCCAGTTTTAGCATGGGGTACCTTTATGAACTCTGACTCGAACTTCAACAGTTATAAAGCAAAAATATACTCGTCGTATTCCATTCCGGCCACATTCAGTTGCGACAAGAGTTCGACGGTGGCATTCTGAATTCCCGTCCGCCAGTCTAAACTGGCTTCTTCAATGTGTTTTAACGAGCGATAGAGTGGGATCACCTTCTCGAGCGCCTGTCGTTCGGGAACACGACGGCTTGAGTGATAACCGATGATCTCGCCAGAGAGATTAAAAGTGGGGGTTACATGCGCGAGCACCCAGTAGTGATCACCGTTTTTACAAAGGTTGACAACGTAGGCGAAGATCTCCTCACCAGTCTGAATTGTGTTCCACAACAGCTTGAACACAGAACGGGGCATATCCGGATGACGAATCAGATTATGGGGCTGCCCCAGTAGCTCCTCTTCAAAATATCCGGAGATCTGGATAAACGTGTGATTCGCATAGGTAATTCTCCCCTTCAGATCCGTCTTACTGACAATGATCTCATGATCGGCAAATGTTCTTTCCCGACCGGTGGGCATCGGACGATCCATCAGTGCCTTTCTCTGTAAAGCGAAGCAGAAACTTAACAACCATGAAAAACACATCCCTGAAAGAGAACATCCACACGATCTACTTAACGTGAGTGGCTTACGCCTTCAGAGATAATCCAGGAGTGATCAGAACCTCTTGTCAAATAAGACAGAGCCCTATTTCAGATATTCTGGTCCCCTACTCCTCTTCGAACCGGAGCCATTCAGCAGATTACAAAAGAAGAAAAACTATTCTCTGAGATCGCAAAAAAATGATGATTTGGACTCAAGGTCGAGTTCCTATTTTACCCATTAAACATTCGACCACTTCTTGTATCAGGCAAAATCGGCCTGAAAATGTACGGGAAGCGAAAATCCGCGCAGACATATGGCGAGAATCGCCTGGATGCCGAAAAACAGCACCAGAAAGAGGCAAGGAACAGAAAAAGTCAGATCAGGGTGACTTCTTTCTCTCCCTGGGAGACCTTCCCCAGAATATGAGTGGGACACTGGCTTGCCAGTAATTTTTCCCGAACGGCTTTCACCTGATCTGCCCTGACAATGGCGACCATTCCTATCCCCATATTAAAGACGCGGAACATTTCCTCTTCTTCAATATTCCCCAGTGACTGCAGCCACTTGAAGGCAGGTGGAACTTCCCAGGCTGATTTTTTCATTTCAATGCGGCGGTTGGCTGGTAGGATGCGCTCGACATTTTCGACCAACCCTCCCCCGGTGATATGTGCCATACCGCTGATCACAATCTGATCGGGATAGCTGCGAACGACAGAATTGATGGCAGAAGCGTAAATACGGGTTGGCTCCAGCAGAACACTGGCAACGGTTCGCTGATTTAATTCTTCCACAGGGTCATTTATTCCCAGACCTGCCATTTCGAAAACGACTTTACGAATCAGGCTGTAACCATTGGAATGAAAACCACTCGATTCGAGCCCCAAAACGACATCTCCGGCCTGAATCGCATGGCCATCCAGAACCTGGTTCCGTTCAACAACTCCCACAGAGAAGCCGGCCATATCAAAGTCACCATCGCCATACAGATCGGGCATAATTGCTGTTTCCCCTCCCAGCAAAGCTGATTTCGAGAGGACACAACCTTTACTGACCCCTTCCATCAGTTCGACGAGCCGTTCTGGATCATCTTTCCCAAGAGCAATATAGTCGAGAAAGAACAATGGCTCCGCGCCCAGGCAGAGACAGTCATTGACGCACATGGCAACCAGATCGATGCCGATCGTATTATAAGTCTCAGCCTCGATCGCTACTTTGATTTTTGTCCCGACTCCATCCGTCCCGGAAACCAGTACCGGATCTACATATTTTCGCCCCGCGGGTCCGGGTTCTGGATTATTCAGACGAAAGAGTCCGGCAAATCCTCCCGGGAGATCCATCACACGTGATTTTTGTGCCAGATGGGTTTTTCCTAATAACGGATGAATGGAAGACATTGCTTTCTGATAGAGATCCAGGTCAACACCGGCATCTTTATAGGTTGCTTTTGTCATAATATCATCCGAAAAAATAAGAGCTGAAACGGTATTTTTGTATCCGATTTCCCGCTGAACGTCAGAGAAAACCTACAGGTGACAGCATAACATTCCAGCGACAAGAAGAAAATCTACCGTATGAGTTATTTGAAACCCACGACAGGAAATCCAGTAAGAGGCCTGTATCTAAACGAGCGGGATAGCTATGATTCCAACATCCACTACACCCGCCTGAAGCAGCGACATCAGATTCCTGCGAATCTCACACGACCGAACGCCTGCTTCCTGAAGTCTCAGAAAACAATCCAAGGAGATGTCCTGCATGAAGTTAGCAACGATTCAGACTGACAAAGGCATTCAAGTAGCCTCAGTGGTTGACCAGGAAAACCAGTTAACTTTCTTTGAGCTGTCAGCTTTTGATGAGAGCCTGCCCAGATCTCTCAAAGGAATCCTGGCGCTGGAAGGAGGACTGGAGCGCGCTAAGATAGCCGCAGCACAAGCTGAACAGGCAAACCAACAGATCGCAGGCACGCTGCTGGCACCGATTCCCTCACCGGGAAAAGTCCTCTGTATTGGCTTAAATTACCGCGATCATGCAGAAGAAACGGGAATGCCGTTCCCTGATGAACCAGTCTGTTTCAGCAAGTTCAGCAGCTCGGTTACCGGTTCAGGACAGCCGATACGGATCCCTTCCGTTGCCCGCGAAGTTGACTATGAAGCCGAACTCGTGGCAGTCATCGGAAAGACATGCCGTAACGTCACTGAGACAGACGCACCTGGATACATCGCCGGCTATATGAACGGCCACGATGTTTCAGCGCGCGACTGGCAGATTGGACGCCCGGGCGGACAGTGGCTGCTGGGAAAAACAGCGGACACGTTTGCTCCGACTGGCCCTTACCTGGTAACGGCAGATGAGATCAAAAACGCAAACAGCCTCCCCATCAAATTAACACTTAATGGAGAGGTTTTGCAGAATTCCAATACCGATAAGTTCATCTTCACCATAGAACAAGTAATCGCGTTCGTGTCTCAGATACTGACACTCGAACCCGGTGATATCATCTTTACCGGTACGCCTCCTGGGGTAGGCATGGCTCGCAAGCCCCCTGTATACCTGAAACCTGGAGACCAGGCCTGCATTGAGATACAGGGGCTCGGGATGTTATGCAATACCGTAGAAGCGCGGGATTGAAATGCTTTTGTCTAATTTCTACTCAGTTGTAGAGACTCGAACTGCACGCAGACCTCGATCGCTCTTTTCGGTTTCAAACTCAACAGTTTGACCTTCAACCAGCTGATCGAATGTGACACCATCCAGTGATGAGAGATGAAAAAAGATATCCTGCTGGCCATCGTTAATGAAGCCAAACCCTTTTTCAGTAATTTTTTTGATTGTTCCAGTGGCCATAAAGCCCATCCTCTAACTTAAAAGTCTCTCGACAATAAAACGGAGTTTATTGTCACTCTGTAACTGATCACCACTTGTAGCACATTCGCTCATAAATAGTGACACACTGAAAAAAATACGCACAGCGTATTATAACGCAAAAATAAGGACAAAATCAGGTTGTCAGTGAATTGGACACTTATGTGAATAAGATTGAATACCACTTCAGCATCATTCAACCTGAGATAAGTGTGACAAACCCTGAACGAATTAGCAAACTGTTATATCAAAGTTTCTTATAAAAATTTTGAGAATTCTAAAAAACCAATTTCTTAAGATTCTGACTGAAAACGAGGGTTTACCACCATTTCATCTTGACCTTTTTCCCAGTTTTTGGCATCCCGGCCCGCATCGTTTTCAGTAAATACAAGAATCGATTTAATCCGAATGTTTCCTTCAGATCCGATTTTTTACCTTCCGGTAATAGTCTCCCAAACTGAAAAAACAGCCTCCTTTTTGTGATTTCAAACTGAAATATGTGTTTAAAAGATGATTGTCGCTTGAATTCTGATGTATCTCATTTTTTAATGCTTTCTAGACATTGTCTATCATAGACAGCGATCAAGTGACTCATTTTCTAGAACAACTATTCGGAAGGGACAATAAAATGTCTTTCACAAAACTGAGCCGACTGTTCGTCGTGCTGGCAACAATCAGTATTTCAGCCTGGGCCGTTGGATGTGGCAAACCTGCAGCTGATGCACCAGCTCCTGCTGGCGATGCTCCTGCAGCTGATGCTCCTGCTGAAGCTGGTTCAACAACCGGTGGTGCCGGCGCTGAAGTTCCAGAAGGCGGAGAAGAGCCCGCAGCTGATCCTAAAGCAGCTGAACCCAAAAAAGAAGAATCAGGCAGCTAATCCTGTTAAAGCCAGTCATCTGGCACGACACTGACTTCAAACGCCCGTTATTCATAACGGGCGTTTTTTATTCATAGAACTCACTACCTGATCCACCTTTATCGTGACTCATTGAAATCTACAAAGTTCACTCGCAAAAATGTGTCATTTGCCGTTTCGCTGTTTATAATCGATAAATGGTCTACCGGGTGGATTCAATCATTCTCCGGACATAAGCTTTCATTCCCATAACTCATGGTCAACGGATCGTCCGTTGCCCTGCCTGTATTGCACGCGCCGTGATTAAGGAATAATTTCGTGAAATCTACTTCA
>JAGQQP010000282.1 GCA_020426085.1 Planctomycetaceae bacterium
ACAGCAGACGCCCCCTTGCCTCTTGCTGGGATGACAGATCTGATTGTGGAGACCCTGAATACACCGCCTGAACAGCGAACTGTTGAACAACGCCAGGAATTGCTGGAGTATTATCGCACCATCGACCCTCAGTTAAAGAAACTGAAAGCACAGGAACTCGCACATCGTAAAAAAGCACCTCGTGACCCGGCAGATACGACAAAAGCTCAAGTTGTCGATCACCTCAAAGTCCCCCGTAAAACATACCTGCTGGTACGAGGCGACTTTCTGAATCCTGCAGATGAAGTTAAAGCAAATACACCGGCTGTTCTGCCTCCCATCGGAACGAGCAACCCCAATCGACTTGACCTGGCACGCTGGCTGTTCGATCCCCGTCATCCTTTAACTGCACGGGTGACCGTCAATCGCATCTGGAGTCGGTATTTTGGTCGGGGCATCGTATTTACGGTCAATGATTTTGGGACACAGGGAGAGCCTCCTTCTCACCCGGAATTACTCGACTGGCTGGCTACTCAATTTCGCAATAATGACTGGAGCCTGAAACATCTCCACAAACTGATAGTTACTTCTGCCACATATCGCCAGTCTTCTACGAATCGCCCGGAACTCGCAGAACGAGACCCTTATAACACCTGGTTGTCTCATCAGAACCGCCTGCGGGTCGAAGCGGAAATCATTCGCGATCAGGCTTTGGCAGTCAGCGGATTAATGAAACACAAAGTAGGTGGCCCCAGCGTGAATCCTCCCCAACCCGAAGGGATCGCTAATCTGGGCTATGCGAATTCGGTGAAATGGACAACCAGCAAAGGTGATGATCGCTACCGTCGCGGGCTCTACACATTTTTTCAACGAACCGTCCCCTATCCCATGCTGATGACTTTCGACTCCCCCGATTCTAACCTGAGTTGTACCCGCAGAGAGCGATCCAACACCCCATTACAGGCGTTGACGATCTGGAATGACCCGGTCTTTTTTGAATGTTCACAAAAACTGGGAGCACGCATTGTCGAATCGACACAGAAAAAGAATCCCTCTCTGGAGAATCGCATCAACCATGCCTTTGAACTCTGCCTGGCACGACAGCCAGCAGAGCAGGAAATTCAAATTATCCGTCAACTCTATCAGGAACAGACAAAGCTCCTGCAGGCAGATCAGTCGGCGGTCAGTGAGCTGACTAACCAACTCTCGATCCCTGAAGGAAGTACTCCCCGGGAAGTAGCCACCTGGATTATGATTGGACGCGTCTTAATGAATCTCGATGAGTTTGTAACCCGCGGATAATCAGAAATGATTAACTTCTCCTGTAACCTGAGTGCCATCATCCATATTGGAACTAATGAATCATGAACGCTGAACCATTCAATTTGAATCTGGCACGACGTCGTTTCCTGATGAACTCGTCTTGCAGTGTCGCCAGTTTTGCGCTGGCGTCTATGCTGGAAAAAGAGGGTTTAATTGCTTCAGAAAACAGTCTTACAAATCCTCTGGCACCCAAAGATGCCCATTTCCCCGGCACTGCGAAGAACTGTATTTTCATATTTCTGGCAGGAGGTCCCAGCCAGATTGACCTTTATGACCCCAAACCGAAGTTACAGGAATTAAACGGACAGCCTCTCCCCAAAGGATTGACCGAAAAAGTTCGATTTGCTTTCATCAATAAAGAGACCGCCACCCTGAGTGGCAGCCCCAGGAAGTTCACCAAATCCGGTGAATGCGGCACTGAGTTTTCAGATGTGCTTCCGCATATCGCAACCTGTGCAGATGACATCGCGCTCATCCGCTCGATGTATACCGAACAGTTTAACCACCACCCTGCCCAGTTAATGATGAATACGGGTGTCGGACGTTTCGGAAGGCCCAGTGTTGGTTCCTGGCTGACTTATGGACTAGGCAGTCAATCCAATAACCTGCCTGGTTATGTGGTACTGACAGCAGGACGTGGGGCCAGTGGGGGAGCCTCACTCTGGTCGAGTGGTTCATTGCCTTCGACTTATGCTGGAGTATTATTCCGGAACCAGGGTGAACCCGTATTAAATTTGAATAATCCTCCCGGAATCAGTTCTGCCATGCAGCAGTCCGGTCTGGAAGCCATTAAAAAACTGAACAATGAACAACTGACCGAGACAGGCGATGATGAAATCGCCAGCCGGATTGCCAGTTACGAACTCGCTTTTCAGATGCAGTCCTCTGCACCGGAACTGATTGAATTATCCAGTGAAACAAAAGAGACTCAGGAAGCCTACGGCGTCAATCGTAAGGGCGACTCCAAAAACGGTAAGCGAGGTGGGGGATCCGATGCGGAAGGTGCATTTGCACGAAACTGCCTGCTGGCTCGTCGTCTGGTAGAACGTGGAGTTCGTTTTGTAAATCTCTACCATGCATCCTGGGACCACCACAGTGGTCTGGATGCCGGCATCAAACGAAACGCAGGAATTGTAGACCAACCTGTCGCTGCTCTTTTGAAAGACCTTAAACAGCGCGGGCTTCTCGATTCAACCCTGGTCGTCATGGCCGGCGAGTTTGGACGGACCCCACTCGGAGAAAACCGAACTGGTTCGAAAGCAGTCACTGGTCGAGATCATCATCCAGGCGCCTTCAGTCTATGGATGGCAGGAGGAGGAGTCAAAGGGGGTCAGGTAATTGGCAAAACGACGGAACTGGGCTGGTCAGTAGAAGAAGATCCCGTTCATATCAACGATTTTCATGCCACCCTGTTACACCTGTTTGGCTTAAATCATCTGAAACTGGCACAGAATTTTGGTGGCCTTGATATCCGGCTGACGAATGTCGGTGGAAAAGTGGTCGAAAAACTGATTGCCTGATTTCAGTGAACTGAACGAGTAACAGTTATGGCCAGCTGAACTCACCACCGATGACCAGACCATGCAGTTTATAACTGTCCAGACTGTTTTGTGCCTGCAGGGAGACACCATTCGTAGTGCTGGAATCGATATTATAAAATATAATCGAATCAGGTCGGGCAATCTGATTGGCCCACAAAAAGTTATATCCGACGTTAAACGTGAAATAATCAGTCAGATGGAACCGGGCATTTACACCAAATTCAAATGTTGGGGAAAACCGGGTTTTTGAAATCTCAGTATAATGTGCCGGGTCCGATGAACCCAGAAACTGGTCAGTTAGCACACCACCATGATATTTATTCACACCGAAACCAACTTTAGGCTCTGCGGAAATTGTAAACCAGGGATGTACAAATTCCATACGAATACCAGCCTGAGGTACATACAGTCTGTTACCGGTTGTTGAACTCACTTGCCGATCAATATAAGTAATTGGCGGGGTAACGTTCAGCTCTTCAAAGCCCCCCCGTATTTTCATCGCTTCTTCAATGTTTAAAAACCTGAAACCAACCAGGGGACGAATCTGTAAGCCACCGGCTCCATAATAGGTCCTGAAAAAGAGTCGCTCGGTATTAAACACATAGTTACTTTCTGCTCCCCAGGCTTGCGTCTCATAAGTGACTGAATAAGACTTGTTGAAATTCACACCTGAAAATGCCAGCTGACCATCACTGAATGTTGTAATCGAAATTAAATCGGTATCCCCATTATTCGGACCGAGAAAATCACCTGCTCCATAGGAGATGTTACTGCTCTCTTTTGCTGTCCCAAAGAAGATCGCCTCAATGGTTCCGCTCTCAAAATCAATACCGAACGTTCCTCGAATTCCATTTGCTCCCTCATTACCAATCGTACTGAGGTCTGCCACTTTTGAGGAAAGCGTTCCGAATCCATCAAAATCGGGTACCGTAAAAGGGTTGCGGGGATCATTTCCGGTGTCCGTCTCTGTACCAACCAACTGGTTTCCTGGAGGTGCTTTCCAGAGAAGGTACTCGATTCTCATCCAGCTGTTATTTGCCAAATTCTTAAATAGTCCGTCCCAGGGGTGGTCATACCCCCAACCCCGGTCGACTGGCAGTACCCGGGTGATCATACCCGACTCTCCAGAGGCTCCTGAATATTCAGACTGGTATTGGTCTACGTCCTCATAGTACTCAGGTCCTGGTTCATAATACTCCTGCACGGGAGCATATTGCATTTTATGTGGTGCCCCAGGACGGTATGAGGCCTGTGTGTAGCCATTCCCAGTTTGTCCAGCGGCAGATGCATAGGGTGCCTGCGCAGACAATGATTCTACTCCTGACAGGAGAACAACCATTCCAAGCAATAAACGGTAGGCCGGATTTACCATGTTCTACTTCAATCTCATGTTAAAAGAAGTCTACAAGCCGGAGGCTCTACAAAACTGCCTTCAAACTCAGACAGACCCAGCAAATAACCACCCTGAGGCGCAGGAAATTCCGCGTGAAGGGTATTAGATATATCAAAGGTATCGGTTATATGGGTTATTCGACTTGTAGGAATCCTGAGATCTCAGGCAGAAAGTTGGGAACCAGAGAAGTGACTAACAACCAAATAGGAAGTCTAAGAGAACAAGGAAAGAACACACCGGTTTGAATTCTTTACAACAGCTCATTTCCGTACAGATGCGATCAGGCGTTCCGTAACGCCTGCTTCAGACGTGCCCGTCTTCCAGAACGATAGAGGATGTATAACGGAACGATTCCCGCGAGAAGTAAGATCGCTCCAAAAACTGGTCGCGTTACCATCCAGACCGCTGACAGGAGAATCAAGGTCAGACTGATCGAACTCAGCAGGGCAAATACTGTGATACCACGCCCCACAAAATTCCAGAGGAAAGGGATTTTCTCAACGAGTACAACCAGAGGTTTAAAGAGCGTTGCTAACCCCAGAAAAACAATAATCCAGCCGGCAAACCGAAGTCCCCAGTTGAACATGGTCGTTGATTGTAAATTACGACTCTCTTTGTTCGCCTGATCCTGCTGCTCTGTATTTTCTTCCTGATTTTCTGACAGAATTGATTCTGCTTGAGAAATACTGATTTCCCGTTCGAGGATTTTAGACTCGTTATGCCAAAGTAAAAACAAACCCGCCATCAGGAAAATGATCCCAATACCCAGATTCTTCAAGGCGATTTGAAACCGCTTACCGAAGGATGACTCTACATGATCTTCCGTTTTCTGATTCACAGTTATCCTCCTTCAGGATAAATGAACTGGCTTATTCAGTTCGACAAAGCAGGTGGCTGACTGGATAAACTTTCAAGAACTTCCTGCACTCTGATGATCTGCGCGGGAGTTAGAGTCAGGAACTGCTGATTTCCAGCTGTTTTTTCGGTGTGTTCCAGTTTTCCGAGTTCATTGATCTTAAACTGACCCGATTTTGACAAACCGAAATAATTACGTCCGGGTCTGACTGCATAGAGAACGCTGGTTAAATCATAAGTAGGTCGATCATAGGGCATTTTATGCCAATATTCGTACCCCAGTTTGATGGGATGATATTTCACATAAGCATAATCGTTTTGAATACTGCTGGCACGATTCTTAATCGCACGTCCCACCTCCCAGCCACTGACGACAACGGGAATTTCTGCCGGCCATAATTCATACACTGTTTTTGCTGCAGGAACATCCAGTCTCACATTGTATTCATGAAATTCGGCTGGCTTGTCCCGGTCAAAACGACCAATCATCTGAGACAGAAGTTTTACTTTCCTGGAGACAAGTTCCCGCCCTGTCAGAGGACTGATCTGATCTCCCGGCGACTGGAGTAGTCTGGCGATATTCGTTGAAAACCCGACTACAACAAGCACGACCGAATGATCGGACTGAGCAGCCAGTGTAGAACGTAAAACGGAAACCGCTTCAGGAATGTCTTCTGCACTTTGAAAGTGTCTCGCAAAAACGGGTTTTCCATCTTCGGACGTTTCTACAACTTTACGTGTATATGATCCATCAGGATTCGTCGCTCCCTGATGAACTCTTCCCAGAGGAATTTCTGGGCGACCATAAAATGAATTCACGACATCACAATACAGAATGGACCAGGGGTTATCCTTGCTGCTGGTAACCGCCAGCAGTTCACATTCCCCCCTGC